>JAYRXB010000458.1:0-22441 GCA_041917735.1 Cyclobacteriaceae bacterium | reverse complement strand
GGGTATCCCCTATCATGCTCTCCGGCAATACGGACTGCTACCAACCGCTGGAACGACGACTGAAGCTCACGCGCCAAATGCTTGAAGTCCTTGCACGGTTCAGGCATCCTGTTGGCATTATCACCAAGAACAGCCTCATTACGCGCGACCTTGACATCCTCCGGGATTTGGCTGCTGAACGGCTTGTCAATGTGATGATTTCGGTGACAACCCTGGATGAAGATTTACGACGCGCGATGGAGCCACGAACTTCAACCGCCGCACGACGCTTTGAAACAGTCCAACAACTGGCCCACGCGGGCATTCCGGTTGGAATAATGACCGCGCCGATCATTCCGGGCCTCAACCATCACGAGCTGCCGGAACTCATTCGCCTGGGGGCTGAGCATGGTGCGCAGACCGTGGGCATGACCGTTGTGCGCCTGAACGGGCCCATAGCCCGAATTTTTGAAGATTGGCTGCGCAAGAACTTTCCTGACCGCTTCAGCAAAGTATGGAATCAAATTGCATCCCTGCACGGCGGAAATGTCAGCGACTCCACCTTTGGCAGGCGAATGGTTGGCGAGGGAAACCTTGCTGACATCATTCACCAGCTCTACCGCACGGCCAAACGCAAACATTTTGCAGATCGTAAAATGCCGGGGATGGACGTCACCCGGTTCAGGCGTGGAGGAAATCTTAGCTTGTTTTAAGTGTTTTGGGTACCTTTGGACTTCATGAGACGCCTGGCTGCCATCGGAATGCTAGTACTTCATCTCGGTCTGTTCACCGAAATGGATGAGCTCATGCGGTTTCCTCTCCTGGTGGAGCACTTTATCGAACACCAGGAACTGGTTCCCGAAATGTCGTTCCTGCAGTTTCTGGCCATGCACTACAAGACCGATGTAGCACACGATTCAACGGACATGAAGTTGCCATTCAAGCGTTGCGACCATTCCGTCACTTCGCCGAACTTTACTTTCCCTGATCAAAAGATTGAACTGAATTCCGGAGCGCCCTCGGCCATGCCTGAATTTTCTTCATTCTACATCTCGTTCATCCCGGCCACCGGTTTGACAGAGATCTTCCAGCCTCCCCGCATAGGGTAAACCTCTCCTTCGTTTTTTTTCGCGCCGGATGTTTCATCCTGCGCGCCATTTTCATTTCAACCATGAATTAAATCTTATGCTGGATAAGATCATATCCTTTTCCATCCGCAACAAGCTGGTGATCGGGCTCCTCACCGTTGGCCTGATTTTGTGGGGGCTTAACGCTCTCCGTCATCTGCCCATTGACGCGGTGCCTGATATCACGAACAACCAGGTACAGGTAATAACCGTTGCCCCGTCGCAGTCGGCGCTGGATATCGAGCGCCTGGTTACTTTCCCGGTCGAACAAAATGTTGCCACCATTCCGGGAATTCATGAGGTGCGATCGTTCTCCCGATTTGGCCTTTCCGTCGTCACCATCGTTTTTGAGGAAGACGTGGACGTGTATTGGGCCCGCCAGCAGGTCAACGAACGACTGGTGGAAATTCAAAGCCAGATTCCGCCCGGTGTAGGTGAACCCAAACTTGCGCCCATTACCACGGGTCTTGGCGAGATCTATCAATATGTCATCCACCCTTTGCCCGGCTACGAGGACAAGTTCACCTCCATGGAGCTACGCACCATACAGGATTGGATCGTCCGGCGACAATTGCTCGGCACTCCCGGAGTTGCCGATGTCAGCAGCTATGGAGGTTACCTCAAACAATATGAAATCGCCATCAATTCGGATAAGCTTTTAAGTTTTGGCCTTAGCGTCACCGACATCTTTATGGCGCTGGAAAAAAATAACCAGAACACCGGTGGCGCCTACATCGACAAGAAGCCCAACGCCTATTTCATTCGGTCCGAGGGCCTGGTAGGAAGCCTTCGCGACCTGGAAATGATCGTGCTCAAACTCACCGACTCCGGTTCGCCCGTTTTCTTACGCGATGTGGCGGTCGTTCAGCTCGGCAATGCCATTCGCTATGGCGCGATGACCCGCAATACCAATGGAGAAGTTACTGGTGCCGTAGTGATGATGCTCAAAGGCGCCAATTCCTCGGAGGTTATCAAAAACGTTAAGGACCGAATTGAACACATTAAGACCAACCTACCCGAGGGTGTAACCATCGATCCGTTCCTTGACAGAACCAAGCTGGTAAACAAAGCCATCAATACGGTTACGCGAAACCTTGCGGAAGGAGCCCTCATTGTTATCTTCATCCTCGTCGTCTTACTCGGAAATCTTCGGGCCGGGCTTATCGTCTCCAGTGTAATTCCCCTGGCGATGCTCTTTGCAATCGGCATGATGAATCTATTTGGCGTTTCCGGAAACCTCATGAGCCTGGGGGCCATCGACTTCGGATTGATCGTGGACGGCGCCGTTATCATTGTAGAAGCCACCATGCACCATCTCGGTGTCCGACGCCTGGGATCCATTCTCAATCAAAAAGAAATGGATATGGAAGTGCAGCACTCCGCCAGCAAGATCATGAACAGTGCGGCATTCGGCGAGATGATTATCCTTATCGTGTATCTCCCGATACTTACGCTGGTGGGAGTGGAAGGCAAGATGTTCCGACCCATGGCACAAACCGTGGCGTTCGCTATCCTGGGCGCCTTCCTGCTTTCCCTCACCTACGTGCCCATGATGAGCGCGGCATTCCTTGGTAAACGAATCCGCAACGAGCTCAATATTTCTGATCGGATCATTCGTTTCATTCACCTGAGCTATGATCCGGTCATCCGTTACGCGTTGCATCATCGCATTAAGGTTGTTGTGGTGGCTGCAATTCTCTTTGTTACGAGTATGGTTCTTTTCCTCACGATGGGCGCCGAATTCATCCCCACCCTGGAAGAAGGAGACTTTGCGGTAGAAACCCGCATTCTGACGGGCAGTAGTCTCTCCGAGTCGGTCGAAACAGTTTCACAAGCCAGCGGAATCATTCTCAAGGAGTTTCCGGATGAAGTCTATGAAGTGATCGGAAAAATAGGTTCCTCCGAAATCCCCATCGACCCCATGCCCCTGGAAGCTTCCGATATGATTATTGTGCTCAAGGACAAACATGAGTGGAAAAAGGCTAAAAGCCGCGATGAACTTGCGGAGCGCATGGCTGAGAAACTCAGCGTGCTGGCCGGCGTAAGCTTCGGTTTTCAGCAGCCCATCCAAATGCGCTTCAATGAACTGATGACCGGTGCACGCCAGGATATTGTCATTAAAGTATATGGCGAGAACCTCGAACAGCTCACCAGCTATGCAAGCAAGATCGGGAAGATCGTTAGCACGGTTGAGGGGGCAAAAGACCTTTACGTCGAAAAGGTCACCGGGCTTCCGCAGATCCTCGTACACATTAAGCGAGAGCAGCTCGCGCCCTACGGGTTGGATGTAGCCACGGTCAACCAGGCCATCAACATGGCATTTGCCGGTCAAAGTGCAGGCGTTGTCTATGAGAACGAGCGTCGCTTTGACCTTGTGGTTCGACTGGAAAAGGAACAGCGCAAAACCATCGACGACCTTCGCGAACTTTACATCACTGCGCATGATGGTAAACAGGTGCCCCTGTTTCAGGTCGCTGATGTGAGGCTCCAGGTCGGGCCAAACCAAATCCAGCGCGACGATGCCAAGCGTAGAATTACAATCGGATTCAACGTTCGCGGTCGAGACATCCAGAGCATTGTGGAGGAGGTGCAGGCCAAGGTTAATAGCCAGATTAACTTCCTGCCAGGCTACTATCCTACGTACGGCGGGGCATTTAAAAACCTGGAAGAAGCCCGTGCACGGCTGTTCGTTGCTGTCCCTGCTGCCCTCCTCCTTATCTTCGTCTTGCTTTTCTTCACCTTTCAGTCCATCAAGCAGGGGCTCATCATCTATACGGCAATACCCTTGTCTGCGATCGGCGGAATCATTGCACTCTGGCTTCGCGATATGCCGTTTAGCGTTTCCGCCGGGGTCGGCTTTATTGCACTCTTCGGGGTCGCCGTATTGAATGGCATTGTTCTCATTGCTGAATTCAATCACCTGAAAAAAGAGGGCGAGACCGATCTCATGGCTCTCCTGCTCAAAGGCACCACTACGCGCCTTCGCCCGGTACTCATCACTGCAGCTGTTGCTTCCCTTGGTTTTCTCCCCATGGCACTCTCGCAAGGCGAGGGGGCGGAGGTTCAACGACCCTTGGCTACAGTCGTCATCGGCGGGCTGGTGACCGCTACCATGCTTACCCTCGTTGTCTTGCCTTGTTTATACTACATCGTAGAAATCCATTCATCAAAAGAAGACTAACATGATACGGAACAGTCACAGGATGATCATGAAATGGCTTGTGGCAGCATGCCTCGGCCTCGGTCTCGGTCTGTCAGCCTTTTCTGTTGACGCACAAGTCCGAACCGTCTCGCTTCAAGAAGCCATTGAGGTTGCCTTGAAACAAAATCCCGGGCTTCAGGCTACCCATTCTGAAACAGAAGCGGCTAGTCACCTGAAGCGGACTGCTGTGGAGATTCCAAAGCTTCAAGCCCTTTGGATGAACGGTCAATACAATAGTCTCAACAAGGACAACAACATCACGCTTACACAGGCCTTGCCATTTCCAACCGTCTTTACCAGTCAATCAAAACTTGGAGCCTTGCGCGTAGAGACCAGCCAGTACCGTGAAACATCAACGCGCAACGAGCTGATTTACCAGGTAAGACGCGTATTCCAGACACTGCAATTTCTTCACGCACGCGAGGGTTTGCTTCGGCGGCAGGATAGTCTGTTTGCTGAGTTGGTCCGTACAACAACCGTTCAGCTGGCTACCGGGGAGGGGACCCTTCTTCAAAAGACTTCGGCAGAAACGCGGTACAATGAAGTGCGTAATCAAATTGCTCAAAATCTTGCCGACCAGTTAACGGCGAGGGCCCAGCTACGTGTGTTGTTGAACACCGAAGATGATGTAACGATTGCCTCGAGCGATTTCGGGCCACTTACGACCACCATGGCCAACGATATCGGACAGGTATCTGACAACCCCTTGCTCGCCTACCAGCGTTCGTTGAGCTACGTGGCCCAACAGGAAAAACGCGTTGAAGCCAATAAGGTCATGCCTGACATTACGGTTGGCTACTTCAACCAGAGTCTCATTGGCTTTCAGACCCAACCCGATGGCACCGATCGGTATTTTTCCTCAAGCGACAGGTTCAGCGGGTTTATGGTGGGGTTGGCGATTCCAGTCTGGTTTGTTCCTTCCACTGCCCGCGTAAAGGCGGCTGGCGCCCGAAGTGAATCCGCCAGGTTACAGGCCGAATCCCTGGAGAAGCAGCTTCAGGGGGAATGGCGCCAGGCGGTTCAGCAATTTGAGAAGAACAGCAGCAGTCTCAACTATTACCGAAACTCGGCACTTCCCAATGCGCAACTGTTACTCCGCCAATCGACCGCGGCCTTTCGCGCTGGTGAAATTGGGCAGGCTGACTTTCGGCTGAACGTACAGCAAGGGCTGGCAATCCAGGAGGCTTATCTGCAAACACTTCTCGACTATAATCAGAGTATTTTAATGCTGGAATTTCTTGCCGGCACTTACGCTAAAAATTGATTGTTATGAAATTTCTCTTCTTCCTTAGCATCCTTGCGTTACTCGCAGCGTGCAACCCGAAAACTGATCCGACCGAAACAGCTGGCGCGGCACAGGCATCCGGCGACAGCGTGGCGGTCACAGCCGAACAGCAGAAAGCCTCTGGCATTCAGCTTGGCAAAATTGAATTGCGCTCATTGAGCGGAGGAATACCCGTGACCGGCACGTTGGATGTACCGCCGCAAAATCTCGTCAATATCACCGCTCCCCTCGGAGGCTTTCTGCGGTCAACATCGCTACTTCAGGGTATGCGTGTTACCCGGGGCCAAGTGTTGGCTACCATAGAGAATCCTGAATACATACAGCTGCAACAGGACTACCTGGACACGCGCAGCCAGGTAGCATACCTCGAGCAGGAATTTCAACGACAGGAAAGGCTGGCGGCCGAGAATGTCAATGCCCAAAAGACTTTTCAGAAATCATTGGCGGATCTCGGGAGCATGAAAGCCCGAAGCAGCGGCTTGGCAGCTAAACTTGAGATGCTTGGCATCAAGCCAGACGAATTGAAGCCGGAGGGTATCCGTTCTACCATCGAACTCAAGTCTACAATTAATGGCTTTGTTACGCGTGTAAACAGTGCAATCGGGGCGTTCGTCAATCCCACGGAAGTGATGTTTACGATTGTCGATACAGAGCATTTGCATGCCGAACTGACGTGCTTCGAACGGGATATTCCCAGGATTCATGTCGGTCAAAAAGTACGATTCCAGCTTGCCCACGAAGCTACAGAGCGTACGGCATCCATCTTTCTGGTTGGGCGCGAAATCAACCCGGATCGCACGGTGCGGGTTCACGCACACCTCGATCGCGAAGATCGTGAGCTGATGCCAGGCATGTTCCTCAAGGCGATCATTCAAACAGGGTCTGCCAATGTGCCCTCGCTGCCCGAAGAGGCCGTCCTGAACTTCGAAGACAAAGAGGCTATTTTTATAGAGCTCAATAAAGGTATCTATAGAATGGTAGAAGTAACCACCGGGATGCGCGAAAATGGGTATGTAGAAGTAATCGTTCCTTCTGATGTAAATCTCGAACAAAACCGCATAGTTATCCGCAATGCCTACAAGTTGCTGTCCAAGCTCAAGAGCAGTGACGAGGAAAAATAAATAGCAGCGTACCTTTGCTCAATGATTACCCTGATCGCCGGCAGCCTGGTGCTGAGTGTGCTGCATGCGCTCATCCCGAACCACTGGCTGCCCATCATTGCTATAGGCAGGAAAGAAAATTGGTCCCTGGCCCAGGTTACGCGGATCACACTCTTGTCTGGCTTGGCCCACGCAGCCAGCACGGTGCTGATTGGCATGATCCTGGCGCTAGCCGGAGCACAGTTGGCCGACGCTCTGGCGGGCTTTACGCGCTTTATTGCACCCGCTATGCTGATGGCCTTGGGTATCTTCTATATCTATCAGCATAGCCGGCATCATCACTTTCATCTCCATGGTCACCCCGAGCAAGCGTCCCATAGCAGGATCGTACTTTCCTTGGCAACCGCGATGTTTTTCTCCCCGTGCTTCGAGATCGAGCCCTACTTCCTGCTGGCCGGGGCCTATGGGTTTCTCTTCCCTGCATTTATCGCGGTGCTGTATGCCGTGGTAACAGTCACCGGTATGGTGGTTTGGGTGCGGCTTACCTATCGATCCGTTATGCGCCTCAATTGGCATACCCTGGAACATAATGCCGGCATCATTACCGGGGTGACGCTCTTGCTGACTGGAGTCCTGTCCTTCTTTATTCACTAACCCGGGGCGGAGCCTTACGGATTACGGTAGCTAGCCAAACGCTGATAATCATGATCGCTGCGCTGGCAAGAAACGGAACTCGAAAATCAATACCGTACAAAAAACCGCTCAACGCCATCCCGGCCGCGCGGGCCACGGATCCAAACGACTGATTCACACCGAGCACTTGACCAACCTCATGGCTATCGGCAGCCTTTGACAGCAACGACGTGATGGATGGTGTAATGCATCCGTTGGCCAACGCCAACAAACCAAAGGGAATCAGTTCAAACGGAATGAAGGTCTCCGGCGTAACCCAAGGAATCATGGCAAAAGCGGCTATGGACATCACGCAACCCATGGTGACCAGCTTGTACTCGCCGAAATACTTGACGGCCCTTCCGACCAATCCGCCCTGGACTATTACTGTTAAGGCGCCTATGAAAGCGAACATGTATCCCATTTCAATTTCTGTCAGCCCGATCGCCTCGCGCCAGAAGAGCGATGAGGCAATCTGCATAATCATGAAGGCCGTAATAAAAATGAAATTGATCAGCAACAACTCACGAATCATGGGGCGGCGCAACTCACTGGTAATGCCGGAAACCACTTTAAAGTTGAATTTCAGTTCTTGCTTCCGGTTCTTGAGTGATTCCGGAAGAAAGAAGAAGGCCAGTAAAAGGTTGACAAGACAAATGAAGGCCGCGCCATAACCAACCCAATCCACGTGGCCAACGCTCGACAGGCTTTTCAGGTAACCTCCGGCCGTAGGACCAATGATAAATCCCAATCCGAAAGCCGCACCGATAAGTCCCATTGCCTTTGCGCGTTCCTCCGGTTTCGAAACATCCGCGACATACGCTTGTGCTACAGACAGGTTTGCCGACCCTACTCCGGACATCGTTCGTGAAAAAAGCAATATCCACAGGCTCGTGGCTTGCGAGAAAATCAGGTAAGCTACCGTAGTAATGAACACGCTACCCAGAATGATGGGGCGCCTTCCGTAGCGATCGCTGAGCGAGCCCCAGAAAGGCGCAAACAGGAAATTCATGATCGGATAACTCATGGCGATCAGTCCTACCTGATAATTGGCCGCGCCCAACTCCTTGGAAAAAATCGGGAGGATTGGAATGATGATGCCAAAGCCCAGCATGTCGATGAAAATCGTAATGAATATGACGACAATGGGCTTGCGCATGGATAAACCGTAACGAGCGGCGAAGATCGAACTTCCGGGTTCGGACACCAAACATAGTTTGTCGTATTTTGTGGCAGTCATGGATGATTTCATCAGCCGGATCACTCGCCCCGAGGTGCAGGAATTCATTGCTGCTCACGAAAAGTCCGATGTTCAGGCGCTAGTCCTCGGTAACCGCGAAATTCATGGCGTGCCCTCCTCCTGGATCGCCACACAAATCCAGGGGCGTCGCAAGGCAAAGGATAAGTTGCCGTTGTGGTATCATACTCCCGGCATCGTCTACCCGCCGTCCATTTCCATGGAGCAGTGCTCTTCTGAACGTACCGCAACGTATAAACAGCAACTCGTCCATGGTCATCACGCCGCAGACCTGACCGCAGGTTTCGGCGTTGATTCCTTCTTTATGAGTCGTTCTTCCGATTGCTTTGACTACGTCGAACAAGATGTTGACTTGCTTGAACTCGCCCGGCATAATCACCGCTTGCTGGGTACGGAGAATGTCCGTTACCACGCTCAGTCGGCCGAAACATTTCTTCAGGCCACGAACGAAGCGTTTGATCTCCTCTACCTGGACCCTTCGCGGCGCCAAGGTTCTCAAAGAGTCTATCGATTGGGTGACTGCATCCCCAATGTAGTTGCGCTGAAGAAAGATTTGTTGCAGAAAAGCCTGCAGGTACTCATCAAGGCCTCTCCCATCGTCGACCTGAAACAGGCGCACCGTGAACTCGGCGCGATTGACCAGTTTATCATACTTTCTGTTGAGAACGAATGCAAAGAAGTACTTATCCACTTGCGCCGACACCCGGGAAGTAGTCCTCCAACCATTCATGCGGTCGATATTGACAAGGGCGGGGAACCAACGCCGTTTGCCTTCACGTGGGAACAAGAAAAATCTGCCAAAAGCGTCTATAGCGAGCCCCTCACCTACCTTTATGAACCCTACGCCGCCATTCTGAAATCGGGTGCTTTCAGACTAATTGGAGAGCGGTACGAGTTATCAAAACTCGCGCCGGATACACATCTCTATACCGCTGACGAACGGAAGCCGGAATTTCCCGGGAGAGTGTTTCGGGTTATCGAACACATCACCCTGCACTCAAAGCTCTTCCAGCAATTTGAAAATGGTTATGCGAATATCCTGACTCGGAATCATCCGATGAGTGTCGCGGAAATCATGCGCAAGACCGGTCTGCGGGAAGGCGGGCAGCTTTACCTGATTTGCACGAGCACAGAGCGACCTTTGGCTCTAATTGCCGAAAGACTACGCTAACCGGGGAAGTAATACTCCAGGGCCTGATAGACAAGGGCAAACACTATTGCCAACGCCCCGTAGGACTTGATCACCTTCGCGCGGTTTTGAACATCCTCCCACCAGAGCATGGCCCAGGGGCGGAACAAGCCAATTAACAGAAATAGCACGCAGGTTATGGTAAGAAACAAAACCAGCAACTTCACGTTGTCCATAACCAAAGGTACAAAACACCAGGTGTATACCGATGGGTTTGCAGCAACCCTGCCCTACACCTACTTTTGCAGCCTTTGATGGAATTGTGAGGGCGGCTGATTTTCTGGCGCTTTACCAGTCTGACAGCCTGGTGCAAAACCTGGCTGAGGGGATTCGTGCGTCCGCATCAAAACCCTTACGGCTCAAAGGGCTTACCGGAAGCGTCGACGCCGTACTTGTTGCCGCGCTCCAGCGCAGTCTCCGCACCACGCACCTGATCGTACTGGAAGACAAGGACCAGGCCGCAGCATTTTACAGCGATCTCCAATTCCTGCTGGGAGACAAAGAGGTGTTCTTCTTTCCCATGTCTTACAAGCGCCCGTACGAGTACGATGAAACAGAGAATGCCAATGTCCTGCTTCGTGCCGAAACACTCAACAACCTGGGTTTACATTCCGGTGCGCAACTTGTTGTCACCTACCCCGAAGCACTATCGGAAAAAGTAATCACAAAGACTGCGCTTCGGAAGAACACCCTTTCCATCGAGGTGGGCGCACAACTTAACCGTGAATTTCTCGAGGAATTTCTCTTCTCGTACGATTTTGAGAAAACCGATTTTGTATATGAAGCCGGGCAATTCGCCATTCGGGGTGGCATTGTTGACATCTTTTCGTTCGCCCATGACCTACCCTACCGCATTGAATTAACAGGTGACGAAGTTGATAGCATACGGAGTTTTGATCCCGGATCACAGCTCTCGGTAACGATCGTGGAGACCGTGAACCTTATGCCCAATGTGCAGTCACGGTTGATCAAGGAAGAGCGCCAATCCCTGCTCGCCTTTCTTCCCGACAATACCCGCATCTGGATAAAGGATACGGAACGAACAATCAACATCCTTCAGACCAGTTTTGACAAAGCCTCGTCGAGTTTCGATCGCATTGTTCACGATACCGGCTCAAAGCTTGGCCTTGAACCCCATCATCTTTTCGTCACTCCGGATGAATTTCTGGGCGAACTCGATGTGCATACGGTTATCGAATTTGGAAACCGCGGCTATTTCGCGGAATCCCGCGTCATTGAGTTTCGATCGTCGCCACAGCCGGCATTCAATAAGAACTTCGAGCTGCTTGCAGCAAATCTCGTCGATCATCAGGTGCAGGGATACGTCAATTTCATTGCCGCAGAACAGCCCCGGCAATTGGACCGCCTGCGGGATATCTTCAGCGAAATTCAGCCTGACCTTAAATTTCAATCACTGGATTTTCCCCTTTGTAGTGGCTTTGTCGATCACGGGCTTAAGCTAGTCTGTTTCACCGACCATCAGATCTTTGACCGGTATCATCGTCACAAGGCAAAGGAAAAATTCACCAAGTCCAAGGCGCTGACTTTTCGGGAATTGCAGGGTCTTCAACCGGGTGACTTTGTCACGCACATTGACTATGGGATTGGAAAATTTGCCGGCCTTGAAAAGAAGGAGGTAAATGGCCGCCAACAGGAAGCGGTAAGGCTGGTGTTCCGCGACAACGACCTGCTTTACGTGAGTATTCACGCGTTGCATAAAATTTCGAGGTATACGGGTAAAGAGGGTATTCCCCCGGTCATCAGCAAATTGGGCACCGACGAATGGGAACACAAGAAGGCCCGTGTCAGGAAGCAGGTTAAGGACATTGCCCGTGATCTCATCGCTTTGTATGCCAAGCGGAAGCAAGCACCCGGCTTTGCATTTTCGGGCGACAGCTTTCTCCAGGCTGAATTGGAAAGTTCATTTCTTTACGAGGATACTCCGGATCAGGCAAAAGCCACCGATGACGTCAAGAAGGATATGGAGTCGCCACATCCCATGGATCGGTTGGTTTGCGGAGATGTCGGATTTGGCAAGACCGAGGTAGCCGTACGGGCGGCGTTCAAGGCCACCACCGACGGGAAGCAGGTTGCGGTACTGGTGCCCACGACAATCCTGGCCATGCAGCATTTCAGAACGTTTTCAGAAAGACTGGCAAACTTCCCGATCCGTATCGCCTATGTTTCTCGGTTTAAATCGGAAAAGGAGATCAAGCAAACCTTGCAGGACACACAGGAGGGGCACATCAACATCCTCATTGGTACACATCGCATCATCAGCAAGGACGTCTCCTTTAAAAACCTGGGTCTTCTGGTCATAGATGAAGAACAAAAATTTGGGGTAAAGGCGAAAGACCGGCTCAAGGAGCTTCGCGTCAGCGTGGATGTTCTCACGTTGACAGCCACTCCTATACCGCGCACCCTTCATTTCTCGCTTATGGGCGCCCGCGATTTGAGCATCATTGCCACGCCTCCTCCGAACCGGCAACCGGTAACCACCGAGCTTCATACCTATGACGAAAACATCATCCGCGATGCCGTTCGGACAGAACTTCAGCGCGGCGGCCAGGTGTTCTTCGTTCACAATCGCATCAGCGATATTGATAGCATCGCCAACACCATTTACAAACTGGTTCCGGACGCCCGGATTGGAATCGCCCACGGTCAGATGGACGGAGACAAATTGGAAAAAGTCATGGTCCGGTTCATTGAAGGGGAATATGATGTCCTGGTTTCAACCAACATCATCGAATCCGGTCTTGATATCCCAAACGCGAACACGATCATCATCAACCAGGCACAGTTATTTGGATTAAGCGACCTGCACCAGATGCGCGGGCGTGTCGGAAGGTCGAACAAGAAAGCCTTCTGTTACCTGCTCACACCGCCCACGACCATTCTCTCCGCCGACTCCCGTAAACGACTCGCTGCCCTGGAAGAATTCTCTGAACTCGGCGATGGCTTTAAGGTAGCCATGCGCGACCTGGATATCCGGGGCGCTGGCAATTTGCTTGGATCCGAACAAAGTGGCTTTATCAACGATCTCGGTTTTGATACGTACCACAAGATTCTTGATGACGCCATCCAGGAATTGAAAGAGAGCGAATTCAAGGAGCTCTTTGCGGAGGAGCTCTCGGAAAAGGCAAAACAACTTGTACCGGATTGTATAATTGAAACAGATCTTGAAATCCTGATACCGGAAAGTTATGTGTCCAGTACGCGCGAGCGGCTACAATTGTATGCGGCCCTCGATGATGTGAAAGACGAAGAAGCGCTTCGCTCCTTCGTTGGAAATCTGCGCGACAGATTCGGAAACATACCGCCGTCGGTGATGCAGTTGATTGATACCGTTCGGCTGCGGTGGCACTGTGAGCGTCTGGGTTTTGAAAAGGTTTCGCTGAAGAATGGGAAGCTGCGGGCCACCTTCATCGACCAGGATGAGTACTTCCGGTCGGGTGTCTTTGGCCGCATTTTGGCTTTCGTTCAATCGAGACCAAAACAATGCAGGCTCAAGGACCAGGTTGGCAAGCCCACCTTGACGATTGAGGAGATTGCCAATGTGGAGTCTGCCCTTCGGCTTGTTGAACCATTGGCACAACAGGTTGGATAGCGTCACTTTTCCTTGCCTCATCCGGTGACAACAATACTTCAGACTACCCGACGTTATACCGGGACACCGGACCTTATCCAGCGATTCACCAAAAAAAGCCTACGCTTTGGAAAACACCAAATTATCTATTTATATTAGCGGTTGCTTTAGTCTCAAACACCCGATACAATGAAGCGTATAAAGAGTGTTCTCGTTTTGGTTGGCTGCGTTTTTGTCATGGCGTCGTGTTCTCTTCTTGGAAGTAAGAATTCAAAGCCAACAGCCATTAATCCGGGACAGACAAGTACCGCAACGAACCTCCTTTATAACGATGAGGAGTCGAGCGGATTCAAGGTTACCCCCTTTGAAGGACAGCCAGATGCCCCAAATACCGTGTTTATTGAGGGTGGCCGTGCCATTATGGGCTCTTTCGAGGAAGATGTGATGTCCTATCGCGACAACATCGAACGGACGGTTTCGGTGGCCTCTTTCTATATGGACGAGACCGAAATCGCCAACATTCACTGGCTTGAATACATGTTCTACCTGGCGAAGGACTCCACGCAGGAGGTCTATCAGGCCGCCCTGCCGGATACCACAGTTTGGGTAGGTAAGCTCGCCTTCAATGACCCTTATGTTGACCATTATCTCCGCTATCCTGGCTTCCGGTATTTCCCGGTTGTTGGTGTGAGCTGGAAACAGGCCACCAGCTATGCGAAGTGGCGTACCAATGCAGTCAATCAGCAATTGCTGAAAGAGTCTGGTCAGGAACTCCCTGAAGTACCGGCCGGCGGCAGGATTCCGCTGGAGTCTGGCGTTGTTATTCCCGCCTATCGCCTTCCTACGGAAGCAGAATGGGAATATGCCGCACAGGCCCTTATCGGTACGCAATGGCTCGAGGAAATGCAGACCCACCAGCGCATTTATCCCTGGGACGGTCACGCCCTGCGTAACCCGTATGGAAAGCAGATGGGATTCTTCCTGGCAAACTTCAAGCGTGGACGTGGTGACTATGCGGGTATCGCCGGTCGCCTGAATGATGGCGCTTTGATCACCTCGTATATCTATGAGTTCCCGCCCAACGACTTCGGTCTCTATAACATGGCCGGTAATGTGAGCGAGTGGGTCATGGATGTTTACCGCCCTCTCTCCTATCAGGACTTTGATGACCTGAACCCGATCCGTCGCGATGGCTTCCTGGACAATGCATCAGGAAATACCCGGGATAACCTCTATAACAACATCGAAAAAGATCCCACCGCATTTACTTCGCTGATCACAGATAAAGCGCGCGTTTACAAAGGCGGCTCATGGAAAGACGTTGCATATTGGATGTCCCCCGGCACACGTCGTTACCTCGATGAGGATTCCGCAACAGCAACGATTGGTTTCCGTTGTGCCATGATTCGTGCCGGATCCAACTACTAATTGAAAGTAGATACAAGCTCAAGAAGCCTTCCCGTTGGAAGGCTTCTTTTTTTTGTGCCCCCCTACTGGGCTTCCGCTATGCAAGCCACACTGAGCGAGGAACAACCGCTGTCGAGAAGATGACGCCCGCAGGCTTCAAGGGTAGCTCCCGTGGTGATGACGTCATCGACCAACAATATTCGCTTTCCGTGCACCGGAATCCCCTTTTCAACAGCAAAAACGCGCTTTACATTTTCCCAGCGATCCGAGCGGTTCTTCCGGGTTTGCGTCGCCGTGGCTTGTGTTCGAATGGAGATTGACTCATCCCAGGGTACATTCAAGGCCTCGCTCAGTCCTTTGGCAAAAAGGGAACTCTGGTTATACCCACGCTGCCTCAGCCTGGAACGATGAAGCGGCACCGGAACGATCAAATCAAATTCTGTTGTCAGCGCTGTGGTTGAAAGCTCGTACCCGTACGCTTTGCCGAGACGCTCACCAATCTCGGGGCAATTATTGTATTTGAGTTGATGGAGCAAGTGTTGAACCGCTCCGCCCTTTTGAAATTTCAAAAACGCCCATCCGTATCGGATTGGAAGTCTGCCCGCTAGCCGATTCATCACGGGGTTTTCAAATCGGCGGTGATAGTATGTTTTGGGAAGTTCAGACAAACAGGAAGTGCACAGAATATCCTCTCCTTTGACCAGGTGACCTGAACAACCCAGGCAGAAGGGAGGAAAGAACAGCGAAACAAAGTCCTGAAAAATGGTACCCATGCCCATCATTGGTTTTAGCCTTGACTGACTGATATTTGATACAAACTTCATCACCATGGACCTCGTCAGCCAATTTAATGACTATCGGCAGCGCATGAATGACAAGATCACGGCTGCCGATAACTTAATCCTGAAAAGAATCTTCAACCTGGACACAAATGCCTACGCACCTGGAACTCTGGACGTCAGAACCAAGGAACTTATTGGCCTTACCTGTTCGCTGGTACTGCGATGCGATGACTGCGTCAAATACCATTTGGGGAAATGCAAGGAGGTTGGCTTTTCCACCGAAGAGGTGAATGAGGCAATGGGTGTGGCAACCTTGGTGGGGGGCACAATTGTAATTCCCCACCTGAGGCGCGCTTTTGAATACTGGGAGGCGCTTCATGCTTAAACGGGACCTTACGCTGGAGCGGAATTGGCAGGCACTCATGACTGAAATTGAGCGTATGCTCGGCCAACGTCCAAAAGACCTGAATGGAACCCTTTTTCTGATCGGCGTGCAGGAACTTGGAAAGGGCCAGCAGCTCTTCACCAAGGAACAAAAGCAGGACCTGATGCATATCGCCATCTGCAAAGTCCTTAGCTATGCCGGATACTACCAGCTGGAAGGGCTTGATGAAGAGGGTTGGCCTCACTGGAAGCTGGTGCGGAAGCTTCCGCATTTTGATCTCCTGGAACAGGAGAAACTGCTAAAAATTCAGGTGCTGGAATATTTTGAGCGGGAATTCAACTGGCGTCCTCCCGCAGATACCGTTATTTCCTGATTCCCCAAGGCAAGGGGTTAATTCAACCAGCGGGTGTTATCTTTATCGATGCTAAACTAAGGGAAACAGCGCTACGTTTTTATCATCGATGGGAAGCAGGCTGGATCGGGTGTCAGAGAATATTTCGTCCTTCCGCAGGAAGTACTACCTAAACCTATTCCTCCGGGGGACCATTTTGACGGTAACGCTGTTGCTTGCCTACTTTCTGCTGGCAAGCCTCCTGGAGTACAATCTTTGGTTACCCGGTGACCTCCGGCTTACGCTGTTCGTGCTCTTCTTTCTGACTGCGGGCTATTGTGTCTATCGGTTTCTGCGCTGGCCACTGGTTTGGTGGCTGTCCGGTAGGGGGATTGGCAAGGAAGAGAGTGCGCGCATTATCGGGAACCGGTTGCCGGTGATTGAAGATCGGCTCCTGAATTTCCTCCAATTAGCAGAAAGCCCTCAGCAAACCGCATTGTTGCAGGCTAGCCTCGAGCAAAAGGCCGTTCTGTTCGACGGCTTCTCGTTTGAGCGCGTTGTGGATCTGCGCGAAAACCAGCGCTACCTCAGGTACCTTGCGATTCCATTTCTGCTGTTCGCCCTTATTGCCATTCTCAATCAGAAAATTTTTACCCAGAGCGCAGAGCGCATTGTCAACTTCAACAAGGAGTATGCACCACAGGCACCGTTTCGCTTCTACCTGGAGCACCAGAAACTGGTTACTTTTCCCAACGAAGACTTTGAATTGCACGTAAGGCTGGAAGGAGAGGCCATTCCTGATGCCGCCTACCTCGTGGTGGGACAGCGACGGATGAAAATGGAAATGGTGAAGGCCGGTGCATTCACCTACACATTTGAAAAACCCCAGCAAGACCTCAGTTTCCAAATTGAGGCCGCAGGCTTTTATTCCGATACGTACCTGCTCCGCATTGTAAACAGGCCCGAGTTGCTTTCGCTGCGAGTCCAGCTCAACTTCCCAAAGTACATTGGACGTCCGAACCAGTCACTTCAGAATGTGGGGAATCTCGAGGTTCCAGAAGGAACACGAGTTACCTGGACTGTGAATGCATCGAACGCCGATAAGGCCTCCATTCAATTCTCATCGGAAGGCGCGCCGATACCAATGCAACAAATTGATAATCAGCTATTTACCTTTGGAAAAGGTTTCTTTAGCCCAGATGGGTACTCGATCCTCCTGGATAACCTTAATAGTCGCAACAAGGATCAGATTGCGTATCAGGTAGATGTGGTAAAGGACCAGTACCCGGCGCTGGTCGTGGATCACCTTCGAGACTCCGTGTTGTATAAGTCGGTCATGCTGGCCGGCACCGTCAAAGATGATTACGGTTTGACGCGCTTTGAGCTTCATTACCAGCTAACAGGAAATAACCGTGATGAGGTTAATGGTATCATTCCCCTGGATCTCAATTCACAGGCCCAGCAAAATTTCTTCTACCGCTGGGCGCTGGATTCTCTCCAGCTGAATGCCGGAGACAAGTTGCAGTATTACCTCGAGGTTTGGGACAACGATGGTGTTCGCGGTCACAAATCAACCAAGTCTGCTGCCTATCAGTTTGAGCTGCCGGGTGAGGAGGCGTTCCGCGAAGATATCCGTCGTTCCCAGTCTTCCGCCGAGGAAGAGCTGGAGCGAAGCCTCTCTAAAGCAAAGTCGCTGAAAGAGTCCATCGAAGAGGCCGAGCAGCGATTGAAGGGTAAACAATCGCTCGACTGGCAAGACCGACAAATGTTGGAGGATCTGATCCAGCAGAAAAAGGGACTTGATCAGGCTATCGAAGAATTGAAGAAGGAAAATGAGCTCCTCGAAGAGAAAAAGTCAGCCTATTCCGAGCAAAATGAACGCATCCGGGAAAAATCCGAGCAGATACAGAAGTTGATGAATGAGTTGCTGGACGATGAAACCAAGAAGCTCTTTGAAGAACTTGAAAAGATGCTTCGCGAAAACCAGGATCCAACACAACTCCAGAAGATGCTTGAGAAAATGGATCGTCAGTATATGAACCTGGATAAGGAGCTGGAGCGGACTCTGGAACTGTTCAAGAGCTTACAATATGACTACAAGCTTGACCAGGCAATCCAGGACATCAAGCAGCAAATGGAAGCTCAGGAAGACTTGCTGAAGGACACGGAGCAGCTCGCCGGCCAAAAAGAACCCAAGAAAGGAGAGGAGCAAAAGGGTCCCGAAACAGGCGAAGGACGCGATCAGAACCAGCCAAAATCTACGGAGGATCTGGCCAAGGAGCAGGAAGACCTTGCCCAAAAGTCGGAGGAATTTGAAAAATCCATGGAAGACCTGAATAAGCTGGGTGAGGAATTGGGTAAAGACGAGAACACCCCCAGCCAGGAGCAGATGGACCAGGTGCAGGACCTGCAAAGGGAAAGCAAGGAGTCGTTGGACCAACAGAATCCTGGAAAGGCTACTGCTCCGCAGAAGCAGTCGCTGCAGAAGATGAAGGAGATGAAGGAGCAACTCGAGAGCATGCAGAATTCCATGGAGATGGAAATCGATGAGCAAAACATGGAGTCGTTACGTCAAATCATTCATGGGCTTATCAAGCTCTCGTTTGATCAGGAGTCGCTGATGAAAGAATTCAACAGCGTCCAGCAAAGTGATCCTGCTTATGTCCAACTCTCTCAAAATCAGCTCAAGATTAAGGATGATGCTAAAGTGCTGGAAGACAGCCTGTTAGCTCTTGCAAAGAAAGATCCATTTATGGGTTCGATCGTGACCCGCGAGGTTGGTGAACTCAATGCCCACCTGGACAAGGCAAACGTGAACATCAAGGATCGGCGGAAGAGCAATGCAAGTGCTGATATGCAGTTGTCGATGACCAGCATCAACAATCTGGCGCTTATGCTGAACGATCACTTTGACATGATGATGCAGATGATGCAAAATGCGATGCCGTCGATGAGCAAGAGTAAGAAGCAAAAGGGCAAGAAGAGCCTTAGTGATATGCAGATGAAGCTCAATCAGCAAATGGAAGAAATCCGGAAGAGTGGGAAGAGTGGCCGGCAACTTTCTGAGGACTTAGCCAAGATGGCTGCTGAACAAGAACGAATCCGCCGCGCCCTACAGGAAATGCAGGACAAGATGAAGCAGGAGGGGGGGCAGCCTTTTGGTAATGACATACCTTCCAAAATGGAACAAACTGAACTGGACCTCGTGAACAAGCAAATCACGGAGCAGACCATCCGACGTCAGAAGGAAATTATGACGCGGCTCCTGGAATCAGAGAAATCCATGCGTGAACAGGAGCTTGATCAGGAGCGGAAGGGGGAGACGGCCAAGGACTATGATAAAGAAATGCCCAAGGCCTTTGAAGAGTATTTACGGTTAAAGGAAAAAGAAGTAGAATTGCTCAAAACCGTCCCTCCAAAGCTCTATCCCTACTACAAGAATGAGGTCAATGAGTATTTCAAGCGCCTCGGCAACCAGAAGTAACGATCTATGAATGCGATTCGGATTGAAGTACCCGCGTTGGCCGAGAATATCAGGATGATTGAAAGTTTCATTGATAATGCGCGGGATAAGTTCCATCTCGACGATGACATCTATGGAAACATCATGATCGCTGTGACGGAGGCTGTCAATAACGCCATCAAGCATGGAAGTCATAGCGACTCTTCAAAGAATGTGAATTTGTCCCTGTTGGTCGATGGCAGCACATTGAAGTTTCGGGTTGAGGATCAGGGGCCTGGTTTCGACTACCTCCACTTGCCAGATCCCACAACCCCTGAAAACCTTGAAAAACCCGGCGGGCGTGGCATTTTCCTTATGAAGCACCTGGCCGATGAGGTTGTCTTTCACGATCACGGACGTGTTGTAGAGCTAAGTTTCTACATGAATGCCTGATATCTCCTTTGCTACCCAAGGGACCACATTTCGGCTAACCCAAGCCGCCAAGCACAGACAATGGTTAGGTCAAATTGCGGCTCTCGAGCAGCGGGAAATTGAATCGCTTACCTACATCTTTGTTACCGATCGCTACCTGGCCAAGCTCAACGTCGAGTATCTCAATCATAACACGCTCACGGACATCCTGACGTTCGATTACTCGGGCAAGGGGCCTGTAGTAGGGGAGATCTACATCAGCATTCCCCGGGTTCGAGAAAACGCCCGCAGTTTTGGCCAGTCTTTCCATACCGAATTGAGACGGGTAATGGCACATGGGCTGCTCCATATTCTGGGCTATAAGGATAAATCCCGGCGGCAATCTGCCAGAATGAGAAGTAAAGAGGAAGCGTGCCTATCTTTGTGGCCGTAAGTTCCACGTGAAACACCCTGCCTTTGGTTTATGCGGTTGTTCCACGTGGAACACCAAGAATCCGCTATGTTTCCCGAATACGATGTCATTGTTGTAGGAGCCGGTCATGCCGGTTGCGAAGCGGCCGCCGCTGCGGCTAACATGGGCTCCAGGGTGCTCCTGGTGACCATGAACATGACCACAATTGGTCAGATGTCGTGCAACCCAGCCATGGGTGGCGTTGCCAAGGGTCAAATCGTAAGGGAAATCGATGCGCTGGGAGGCTACTCCGGCATCGTTTCGGACAGGACCATGATCCAGTTCCGGATGCTTAACCGGTCCAAGGGCCCGGCCATGTGGAGTCCCCGAACCCAAAATGACCGCGCGCTCTTCTCCCAGGAATGGAGAAGCATGCTCGAAAAAACGCCAAACCTCGACTTCTGGCAAGAAATGGTCACCGGCGTAATCGTGGAGGACAATCGCGCAGTAGGGGTCCGGACAGCGCTCGGGCTTGAAATCCGGGGAAAGTCCGTCATACTAACCAATGGCACATTTCTGAACGGAAAGATCCATATCGGCGAAAAGAACTTTGGTGGTGGCCGAACCGCGGAAAAAGCATCCACGGGACTGACTGAAAATCTGGTTAGCCTTGGGTTTGAATCCGGCCGGATGAAGACGGGTACCCCACCTCGTGTCGACGGAAGATCCCTTGACTATTCAAAGATGGAGGAACAGCCTGGGGATGAAGATCCGTCCAAGTTCTCCTTCCTTGACTCCACAAAACCACCCCATCGGCAACTTAGCTGCTGGATCACCTATACCAACGACATCGTACACCGCGAGCTCGAAAAGGGATTTGACAAGTCCCCCATGTTCCAGGGAAGAATCGAGGGAACAGGACCTCGTTACTGTCCGTCCATCGAGGACAAGATTAACCGGTTCGCTGAGCGCGACAGGCACCAGATCTTTGTCGAGCCGGAAGGTTGGGACACCATTGAAGTATACGTCAATGGATTCTCAACATCACTTCCCGAAGATGTTCAATACAAAGCAATCACGCGCATTCCTGGATTCGAGCAAGCCCGCCTGTTCAGACCAGGCTACGCCATAGAATACGACTACTTCCCGCCCACGCAACTTCAACTGACGTTAGAGACACAAATCGTTGATAATCTGTACTTTGCGGGTCAAATTAATGGGACAACCGGCTACGAAGAAGCGGCCGGGCAAGGCCTTATCGCAGGCATCAACGCCCACAACAAGGTGCACAACAAAAATCCATTTGTGCTGCGCCGCTCTGAGGCTTACATCGGTGTTCTCATCGACGACCTTGTTAACAAGGGGACCATCGAACCCTATCGAATGTTTACTTCACGCGCAGAATACCGCATCCTCCTGCGCCAGGATAATGCCGACTTCCGTCTAACCGAAAAGGGCTACCACATCGGGCTTGCCAACGAGGATAGATACCAAGCCTTGCAACAGAAGAAGGCTCATCTCGACACCATTCTGCGCGACCTTCAGAATACCAAGCTTCAACCCGATGAAGCAAACCCTGCTCTTGACAACATGGGCTCGTCACCCATTCGTGAAAAAGTGTCGCTTGCAAACCTGTTGCGCCGCCCCGAGTTGACGATCCGCGAACTGCATGACTTACACCCTACCGCCACACAACTACTTGAGCGATTTCCAACTGTTGTGGCCGAGCAAGCCGAGATTCTACTCAAGTACGAACCCTACATCGAGCGTGAGCACAAGATGGCTGAGAAGATCGAAAGCCTCGACGAATACACGATTAAGGACGATTTTGACTACGATCGGGTCAAGGCACTTAGCTCAGAAGCTCGAG
>JAYRXB010000457.1:0-2295 GCA_041917735.1 Cyclobacteriaceae bacterium | reverse complement strand
CTTCCGGTACTTCTTTCCAATCTTCCGGAAAAGGGCAGCCACCGGTTGGCTTTTCATGGATCGGTAGCGGCTGATGTATCGATAGCCAGGCTCCTGGTCAATTTTTATGTTGGCGATACCTGCGCCATCCTGGCCCCGGTTGTGCTGTTTTTCCATCAGGATGTACATTTTGTTCATCCCAAAGGCCGGCCCGTATTTCTCGATGTAATAAGAAAGGGGTTTGCGCAACCGCACCAGGGCAATCCCGCACTCGTGAAGAATCGTATCGCTCATTGCGAAATCAAAGGGCAAAGGTACATGGAATCGGACTGCCGTTCAACCCACGGCCAAGAGGCTAGGAAGGTATCGTTTCGGGGGTGGCCCGGGCTTCCACAACAGCCTTAGGTAACGTAAAATAGAAGGTTGAGCCTTCCCCGGGTTTGCTTTCGAACCAAATTCTGCCCCCGTTTTTCTCGACAAACTCCTTGCAGAGAATCAGGCCGAGGCCAGTGCCCTTCTCGTTGGCGGTACCCCTGGTCGTGTAGCTGGATGTCTTGGTGAACAGAAATTCCTGCACCTCGGGCTTTATGCCCATGCCATTGTCTGCAACGGCAATCACGCATTCATTATTCTCCTCTTTGGCTTCCACCCAGATCTTTCCGCCGGACTCGGTAAACTTGATCGCGTTCAGGATGAGATTCCGAAGAACAAGGCTGAGAATATTGCGATCGCCAAGGCCTGTCAGTGTTTTCGGGATACGATTCTCGAAATGAATGTTCTTGGGGTAAAGCTCCCGCAGGGCATCAAAACTCTCGTCGGTGAGTTGGGCCAACCGTACCGGCTCGTGTTGAACATTCAGTTTGTCCATCTGCAACAGCGTCCAGTCCAGGAGGTTGTTGATCAGGGTTTTGGTGTGGTTGAACTGGAAGCGTAGGGCACGAGTCAACCGTTCAAATTCCTCCGGTGTTATCTTCTTGGAGTCAAGCAAGTCAAGCGTGCCGCCCAACGCCGACATGGGCGAGCGCAAGTCATGTGAGATGATCGAGAAAAACTTGTCTTTTACCTGGTTGAGTTGCTCGAGTTCAATACTCCGTTTCTTGATTTCCTCCTGGTGATCGAGCAACAACCGGTTGATTCGCTTGCGCCTCCGGCCACTGCGGTAAACCGAGTACAGGAGGATGATGGACAAAACAACTACAATGACCAGGATGTTCTGAATAAGCTCTTGCCTGCGCATTTCCGTCTCCTGCTGCTGCTGTGCGGCACTCAACGCCTCGATTTCCAGGTCTTTGTTCAACATGGCAAAATTCACCTGTTCCTGGAAAATCCGCTCAATGGCTGCCTTGCTCATCAGGCTATCGCGGAGGGCGTCGTGCTGGCGATGGAATGCAAGGGCATCTTGAAAGTCCTTCTTCGCCTCGTAAAGCGAAGCAAGCGCGCTAAAGCTGGAGAGGGCAAGGTTTCGGGCGTTAAGTTGCCGGGCTGCACGCAGGCTTTGTTGGTAAAGCTTCAATGCTTCATCGTATTTTCCCTGGCGAGCAAGGACCCGGCCAGCCCCCAGGTCGCATTCGGCAAGCGTAAACCGGTTATTGGTGATTTCTTCATTGACTCTTACCGAGTCATAGTATCGAAGCGCGGCCGCATAATTGCCTTTATCAAGATACAAGTTGGCGAGGTGAATCTGCACCCGGGGCAGAAGAAACCGAATGCGCAAGGCGCGAGAAAGGTTGACGGACTCATGGAGGTACTTTTCGGCCAGCTTGTAGTCGCCCTTCTTTCGATACAATTCCCCAAGCTCATCGCTGGTATACGCGGGGCCATCGGCATCGTGAATGGCTTCGCTGATTTTTGCAGAAGCCATCAAATGTTGATGGGCAAGATCATATTGTTCCAGTTCACCAAAGACGGTTCCCATATTGTGAAGGGCAACAGCGAGCATGAGCGAGTCCTTGGGTAGTAAAACCTTGGGGTAACTCCGTGTAATGCGAAAGCCTTGGGTCAGGTAGAAATAGGCTTCGTCGTATTCGCCCAGGTCGCGGTAGTCGGCGCCGATGTCAATATAGGCCTTCGCAAGCCCCAGGCTGTCCGCGGCCTCAGCATACAACTTTGCACACTGCAGGTCGTATTGCAGCGCAGCGGCGTAATCTCCTTCCATGGTCTCCAGGTATGCCAGTCGAAGATAAATCTTCCCCCGGGCCCAAGGACCCAGGTTGGCTGCCAATGGCTCAGCTTGCTCGGCATAGTGACGGGCCTGGAGGTAATCGGTGTACTCGGCAGCCAGCGACAGGTCGTTCAAGAGTTGGAAGCGCATGGAAT
>JAYRXB010000456.1:0-2991 GCA_041917735.1 Cyclobacteriaceae bacterium | reverse complement strand
CCCGTACTGTACAGCTCATTGATGAAATTCTCCACGGAAGTTCCGGGTGTGCATCGAATGCGGAAATAGAGATCTGTCTCGACAGCGGATATCCTGCTTCGGGGGCCTTTCCTGGACCGTGCGGCCAATACAGCGCGATCGGGCATGAGTTGTCGTGCGCCCTGAAAACCCGAATGCGGTTCAAGGCCCGCCAAGGAATTGGCCCCATGACGCAGTACACCACGGTGTGAAGACTTCAGTTTGGCCAGCACGAAGTTAGGGTCGTAATCTGCGGATTTTACGTTTGAAGGGAATCGGAAAGGCTTGCCCTTAGTCTGTGCAAAACCTGGGGTGCCGCAAAGTGTGGCAGCAACAACACATCCGATCAGGAGCCTTCGTAATTCAGTTGAGATCTTCATAGACAGCGGAGAATACGTTGAACGTGGAGTGACTAGCGGGTTATTTTACATGGAAGAGGCGGCAACCTCCGCGACCTTCTTCCAGACGCGAAAGACATTTCCGGAGCAGATTTTCTCAATGTCTGACTCGGTATAGCCGCGCTTCAAGAGCGCATAAATGAGGTTGGGATATTGCGATACGTCTTTCAGCCCGGTAGGAAGGCTGTCGCCAACGCCATCATAATCGGAACCCAGGCCCACATGGTCGATACCGGCCAGTTTCACTACGTGGTCGATGTGGTTGGCCACTGTTTCAACGTCGGCGTAAAGCGATGGGTTGGTTTTTCGGAATTCTTCGATAATCGGTTTGGCAAGGGAATCGCGGAATTCAAGGTTCTTTTCAGCCAGCAGTTCCTGGAGCTTCTTGCGATTCTCATTGTTTTGTTTCACCACTGCCGAGTCCAGGAAGGACGATCCGAAGTTGATCTGAATCACTCCGCCGTTCTCACCCAACGCCCGGATCATGTCATCGCTCATGTTGCGCTGAAAGCCTGGTGTGAACTTGCGGCAGGAGGAGTGCGATGCAATCACAGGAGCTTTGGTGAGCTTCATCACCTGATAGAACGTACTGTCATCCACATGTGAAATGTCAACCATGATTCCAACACGGTTCATTTCGGCAACCACTTCACGACCGAATGGACTCAAGCCGTTCCAGGTATGGATGGTGTCGTAGGAGGAATCGCAGATCTGGTTGTCCTTGCCGTGGGTAAGCGTAATGTAGCGGATGCCCCGATCGTAGAAGTACTTTACATTTTTGATGTCGTTGCCTACCGGGGCGCCATTCTCCATACCCATTGGCAAGGAGATCAAGCCCTTGCTGAAATTCTGCTGCACCTCCTCCACGGACCCGGCCATCGCGAACTTGTCGGGAATGTTCTGGGCGATTCCCTGAATCATGTTGATGAGCGAGTCCGCAAGCGCTTTGCCCATATCAGGCTGCAATTGGTAAGAAGAAGGGATGTAGATGGACATGAAGGGAGCGTCAAGCCCTCCTTTCTTTGCGCGCTCGTAATCAAAGTCGCCCTCCTCGGTCTTGATGGGGATACCCATGTATTCGCGTTCGAGCATGAACTTGTTCATCTTAAGGCGATAGGGGAGGTCGACGTGCCCGTCGGTAATGATATACTTGTGGGCCAGTTCGTCGGCGAAAGCACGGAGCTCGTCATCGCTCATGCGGTCAACCGGCTTTTTCTCCGTGCAGGAAAGAGTGAGGAGCGCGACACACATCCACAGGATCCTGAAAGATTTCATAGGTTTGGTTTTGGAATCTGAAAGTTAAAAAGAATACGGTTCAGGCAGGGCCTTTGCCAATAAAACCCGACCCGGAGATGACCTGGAGAAAGTCCCGAAATGCCCAAACTAACCCATGCCGAGTGATTTGCCATTAGTAACCCCCGCACAATTGGCGCTGCGGAACGGCCAGGATAAGCCCCAGGTCTGGATTGCCTATAAAGGCTTGGTGTATGACGTCGGGGCATCGCGGCTTTGGCGCGATGGAAAACACTATGAACATTGGGCTGGCCAAGACCTCACCAACGAGTTGCCCGATGCGCCGCACACCGATGAAGTCTTTGCCCGGTTTACACCCATCGGGCAGTTAATGGGTGATCGGGATGACAGAGACACCGAGTAATTGCCGATCTTTGGTTTTGACCTATGATCATCATCGCCGATAGCGGGAGTTCAAAAATCGACTGGCGACTGCTGGATGCCTCTGGCGCAGTCCGCCAGGCGCAAAGCCCGGGCTTCAATCCCTACTACCAGCCCATTGAACATTTGCACGCAAGCCTCAACCAGGTAGTGGTGCCGGCGGCAACCCAGGAAGTGAAGCGTATCTACTATTACGGCACCGGAGTTTCATCGGCCAAGAATCAGGATTTGGTTCGGTCTGCTTTCCTGCAATACTTCCCAGCTGCCACGGTTGATGTAGCGTGGGATTTGCTCGGTGCGGCCCGGGCCCTTTGTGGACATGAGCCGGGTATCGCCTGTATTCTTGGAACAGGGTCCAACTCCTGCTACTACGATGGCAAGGCGATCACCGGGCAGGTAGCCAACCTGGGTTGGATACTGGCCGACGAAGGTTCTGGAACGAGCCTGGGGAAAGCCTTGCTGATCGATTACCTGCGGAACAAAATGCCGGAGAAGTTGGCGAGTCAGTTTCATCAACGATTTCCGTATACCCGCGAAGAGTTCCTCGAGAAAATTTATCAACAGGAGAAACCCAGCACGTTCCTCGCTACCTTTTCAAAATTTATTTTCCAGCACCTGAAGGAGCCCTATTGCTACCAGTTGGTTTACAAGGCCTTCACCGAGTTCTTTGAGAACAACGTCATGAAGTACCCGGACTACCAAAGGTTAAAGGTCCATTTTGTGGGATCGATCGCATTCTATTACAGCGATTTGCTCCGGCAAGTGGCAAACGACAATGGTGTTGTCGTCCGCAATATCCTCGAGACGCCGATTGCCGGGCTCACCCTGTTTCACCAGAAAGACCTTTCCTGACATGAGCACCACCGAATCATCCTCCCGGTACAACAACCTTGAAAAACTG
>JAYRXB010000455.1:0-6183 GCA_041917735.1 Cyclobacteriaceae bacterium | reverse complement strand
TGGTACTTTCCGAAGGCTGCTGTGCTGTAGCCATTCATGCGCAAGACCTGCGCCGCGGTGGTGATGGTCTGGGGCCGGATCGCGCTGTTGCCCGGGAAGGCCGTAGCCACTTCCATGATGGCGCCCGCGTTGTTGGAGTGGTGATTATACCCGCTGAGCAACGCCATACGCGTAGGCGAGCATAGGGCGGTAGTGTGGAAACGGTTGTACTTCAAACCGTTGGCGGCGAGGCGCTCGAGCGTCGGCATATTGATCGGTCCGCCGAACGCGCTGGAGTGTCCAAAGCCAATGTCGTCGACGAGGACCACAACCACGTTGGGTGCTTTTTCCGGTGCCTTCACTTCAAACCGCTCCGGGGCCGTGACTTTGCGGGCGTCCAGTTCCGTGATCGAAGGCGGATCGGGTTCGCGGATGGGGAGCACGGTTCGATCGATCGTTCCGGGAGCCGCGTTGGTGGCTTCCGGCTTCTGCGGCGTCTGGCAGGCTGTCACCACCAGCAGCAAAAGGAGGGCTTGAAGAATGGATTTCATGGAATAGGAATTTGTGCCGGCTAATATATGATTTTAATGCCAGCAAACGCGGCATACGGTAGCAAACTGTCAGGCGCCCACGATCAACTTGAACATCGTTCCCTGGGCATATACTGACTTTACCTCGAGTCTCCCTTTGATGCGGTGGGCTGCCTCGAAGGCGATGTAGAGCCCAAGGCCGCTGCCCTTGGAGGTGTCGTGTGCCTTGTAGAACATCTCAAAGATCCTGGGCTGGTGTTCCGGCCGGATGCCGATGCCGTTGTCTTCCACCTCCATGCTCCACTCCTGTTCCGAACGGTTGGCACGTACAGCGATGAACGACTTCTTGCCGGTATCCCGGTAGTGGATGGCGTTGGTCAGCAAGTTCGACAAGATCACCTTCAGCCGGTCGGGGTCGGTCACCACGGTCAGGTCCGACGGGATCTCCAACCGTATGTCGATGTCCTTGTACCCTTCCATGTGAGCCAGCCCGTCGAGGAGCTCTTCGACCAGTTGCCAGAGCAGTACGGGCTGCAACTTCAGGTCAAGCCGGGAATTGCGGGAGTAGTCGAGCACCTCGCGGATGAAGTCGTCGAGCACATTGGCCCGGTCGCCAATCATCTTGACCACTTCGTCCTTCTCGGCCTGCGACTTCGACATCGGGTAAATGGAGGTAAGGCCCAGGATCGAAGAAAGCGGTGCGCGAAGGTCATGGGAGACGCTGTACACAAAGTAGTCGAGTTCCTTGTTGGCTTTCGCGAGCAGTTCATTCTGCTGCAGCACTTTTTCTTCCGCCAGCTTGCGCTCGTGGATATCGATGATGGAGCCAATCACCACCTGGAGGTTGCCCGCGGCGTCCGACTTCCCAATGCCGGAGTCCTGGAACCAGCGGTACGAGCCATCCTTGGTGCGCAGCCGCACTTCATTCTGGTACGGCATCTGGTTCTTGACCACGTACTGCACCTCGGCCGAAGTCCGGGCCAGGTCGTCGGGGTGCACCATCCCCAGAAAAGCTTTCAGGGACATGTGGCTGAGTTCGGATGGCGTGAATCCCAGGAGGCTTCTCCAGTGGTTGCTCACTTCGACGCGATCTTCCGGCACATGCCACTCGTAGATGCCGGCGCGTGTGCCCATGAGCGCCATGGCATACCGCTCCTCGCTTCGTTTCAGCGCCTCCGATGCCGTCGTGATGGCGTGCTGGCTACCCAGCAGCGAACGCTCCGACTCGCGGTGACGCGCAATCAGGAACATCACCATCAGTACCGTGGTGAGCATGCCGATAGTTAGGTTGGCCAGGAAGTTGATCCGGCTCACGGTGACGTCGGTTGACGGCGGCGGGATGACGTTGAAATCGTATAGCCTCGCCAACAGGGCCAATGCTATGGGCAGCAAACCAAAGAACAGGCGCAGGACTGGCTTGCTGTTGCTGAAGAGGATGAGGCCCGCTACCGACGCACACATGAAATAGAAGTATACCCCACCCTGCGGCCGGTCGACATCCGCGAACAGGAAGATGATGATGTTGATGGTGAACAGGATGAAGAGGCTCGCGGCATCATAGCGGCCCGCACGGTTCAACACGACGGATACCACGGCGATCACCACCATGATGCCGTACCAGAGGAAAAAGGCCGTCATGCCGTTGTACCAGTCGAGCAGGCTGTAGAAGATGGCCACGATCCCGATCAAGGCGGCGAACTCCGCGCGCAGCATGGCGAACTTATACTCCTGCCTCGAGGGTATCCGCTTGGATCCCAGGATTAGGTGGCGAATGGTCGGATGCATGCCGGTAGCTAAACGATCATGGTCAGGCGGTTGATGAACTGGTTGATATCCGCGGGCGTGACAAACACATGGCATGAAATGCGGATGCCGTTGTGCTGGGGTAGTACTTTGACGATGATGTTCTGCTCCTTCAAGCGGGCATAGATCTCGCTATTCTTCGTATTCAATACCTCGAAGCTGACGATACCGGTTGACAGCTCCGGGTTTTGCGGGCTCAACATCCGCACACCGCGGATGTCCTTGAGCCGCTGGTAGCATTCCTGCCGGAGTCCAAGGCAGTAGGCCTGCGTGGCTTGCATCCCCAGCGCATTGTGCCAATCGATGGCGGCGCCGAGGCCCAGGATGGTGGCCACGTTGCGCGTTCCCGACGATTGGGTGTAGGCTTCCGATCCGTAGAGTGTAAATACGGGCGGTACGGTGCCCGGGAATCCATCCTTCAGGTACAGGAACCCGGTCTCCTTCGGACCCAGCAACCATTTGTGTCCGCTGCTGGCATAGGCGTCAGCGCCCAACGCCTTGACATCCACCGGCGTAAGTCCGGGTGCCTGCGCCCCATCAACGAGCAGGAAAATCCCCCGCGCTTTGGTGATCGCCGACACTTCGGCCAATGGCATCAACAGCCCCGTGATGGTGTTGACATGGCTGAGCATAAGCACCTTGGTAGCGGGCGTCAGCGACCGTACGATGGCGTCGATCACTTCCTGCTTGCTTTCCGGCGGCAAGGGTAATTCAACTTTCTTCAGCACCGCGCCCCGGGTTTTCACCAGGTACTCCAGGCCCACTTCACCCCCGCCGTGCTCCAGCGTGGTGGTAATGATTTCATCGCCGGGTTTCAGCGGCAGCACCTGGCATACCAGGCTCAACCCTTCGGTGGTGTTGCGCGTCAGCAGGACTTCCTTGGCGTCGGCATGAATGAAGTCGGCGACCTTCTTGCGTACCGCTTCCATCTGTTGGCCCAGCCTCCCCCAGTTTTCCGAAACCGGGTCGCGCTCGAGTGTCCACATCGCGTCGACGACCGTGTCGAGCACGGCCCTGGGGCTGGGTCCCAGGCTTCCGGTATTGAGGTAGTTTTTTCCCGCCGGAACCAGGATCTCCCGGCGCACGCGCTCCGGCAGGGAAGCATCCAGGGGCAAGGCCGAGGCCGGGGTGTGGGCAATTCCGTGCAACAAGCCGGCGCCCGCGAGCGCACCCGCCTGCTGAATGAACGAACGTCTGGATGTCATGCTGCCGTTACCCCCACGTCAGATTTGTACTTTTTCGATGGCCCGTATCGGGATGGTCACGCCGCCGCGCAACTCGACATGACCTTCGTGCAATTCAAAAAGGTTCGATTTCACCTGGACACGACGCCCGTCGATGAGCCTGACGATCAGCCCGATCTCATCGTGGTTGTCGAACGACTCCATGGTCGCCGCCTTGAGGTCGATAGCACGCGACAAGCGATCGTACTCCTCGCGGAAGACGTCGTCTTTAACGAAATGTTCTTTCGACAGCTCTTCGAGTGTCATGGTCACATACTTCCGCTGTTCGGCCTGCCAGTTGGCCAGCTCTTTGTCAAACCACTCGAGGGCCTCGGGGTGCCAGGCCATGTTTTTCTTGATGAGGCGGACGGTCTCCCACTCCACGCTCGTGTAAATGCCGCCGTCGATGACAGCATCATAGAGCAGGCGCGCATCGGCGATCGTTATCCTGCCGTCAGCATTGTTGGCAACCGCGTCTTCGGCGATGCCATACAGCTGCTTGTCCACTTCCTTTCCTTCCACGATCCGGTGTTCGGGGACAGCCTTGCGCGCTTCCCAGGCATCCAATTCGGCCAGGAACCACTGCTTGGCCGCAGCATCCCACGACATGGTATTCAACACATAGTCGACGGTGTCGCGCTCCACCTGGCTGTATACGCCTCCGTCAATCACTGCCTCAAACATTTTGCGGGCAGTCTCCCGGGAGATTCTGCCATCGGGGTCTTTCATTTGTGCGCGCTCGGCCAGCGCAAAAAGATCCGCATCGAATGTTTTGCCTTCAACAACCTTGTAGTAACCCATAGCTCAAAAGGACTAACTAGAGCCGATCTCCCAGTTTAACGCCCTTCAATTCTTCCTGCAGTACAAACGGCTGGTTGTGCAGCCGCTTGCCTGTGGCCTTGAAGATGGCGTTGGCGATGGCGGCGCCCGTCGGCGGGAGCGCCGGTTCGCCTAACCCGGTCGGGTCAATGCCATTATCGACAAAATGAACGTCAATTTCGGGTACTTCCTTGAGCCGGATCAGCCGGTACGCATTGAAGTTTCGCTGCTCGGCGGCGCCGTCTTTAAACGTGAGGTTGCTGAACATCGCGTGGCCCATTCCATCCACAACCCCACCGCGCACTTGCTGTTCTGCCCCACTCTTGTTTATCACAATGCCGCAATCAATAGCAGCATGAATCTTCTGGATCACGGGCTTGCCGTTCTTGTTCTCCACCTCGGCCACCTGGGCCACATACGAACGGTGGGAGAAGTACACGCTGAAGCCCTGCGACAATCCTTTCTTGGTGCCCCAGCCCGACTTCTCAGCCGCGAGCTGAATCACTCCCTTCATCCGGTCAACATCGTAACCCAGCGTTCCCACGGGCGATGCCTTGGCTTTGTCCAGGAGCTTGAGCCGGAATTGTACCGGGTCCATGTTTGCCGCCTGCGCCACTTCATCGAGGAACGACTGCTCAGCAAAGGCAAGAAAGTTGGTGATGGGCGCACGCCACGCACCCGTGGTGATCGGCGACTTGTGTTCCACCGACTCGATGAGCAGGTTGTCAACCGCACCGGACGGGAAGTTGTTCTCCCGCGTGCAGTTGCCGGCATTGATGCCCACGCCACGAAGGCGATAGCCAATCATGTTGCCCTGGGCATCGAGTGCGGCTTCGAAACGATAGCGCACGGCAGGACGATAGCTGCCACCACCCATGTCGTCTTCACGGGTCCAGATGACCTTCACCGGTGCCTTGATCAGGCTCGACAGTTCGGCGGCCTCCACGACAAAGTCGGCCTTGAGCCGTCGACCAAAGCCGCCACCGAGGCGGGTCAGGTCCAATGTTATTTTATCCGGCGCGATACCGAGCAACTTCGCGGTCTCGTTGCGCGCCAGGTCGGGCGTCTGCGTAGGGCCTACCAACTCCACACCGTCGGGACGCACATGCGCGAAGAAGTTCATCGGCTCCATCGGGTTGTGCGGCAGGAACGGACATTGGTATTCACTGCGAATGACTTTGGCGGCGCTGCGGAAGGCGGCTTCCACGTCGCCATCCTTCCGACGCTGGGTGGCTTCACCTTTGTCGAGCAGCTCCTTGAACAGCCGGTCGTGGTCGGAAGAACTTTCAATCGCGCCATCCGGCTCGTATTCAATCTTGAGCAACTTGCGGGCTTTCATCACCTGCCAGGTAGTCTTGCCGACGACGGCCACATTATTCTTGAAGGTCACCACATCCACAATTCCCGGGCTGGCCTTGGCCGCAGCACTGTCTACCGACTTGATCTTGGTACCAAAAGCCGTCGGTCGCTGGATCATGGCGATGAGCATGCCCTCGCGCTGGAAGTCAAGCCCGAACAACGGGCGGCCGTTGACGATATCGGCATTGTCTACGTTGTTGACGGCGGTGCCGATCAACTTAAAGTCTTTGCGGTCCTTGAGCTTTACTTCTGTCGGCAGCGCGATGGCCGAGGCTTCGGTAGCCAGTTCACCGTACGTCAGGGAGCGGTTCGACTCCCGGTGCCACACCTTGCTCTTTTCGGTAGTCAGGCTCGACGCCGGCACACCCCACCGCTTGGCCGCGGCTTCCACCAGCAGGTGGCGAGCCGTGGCGCCGGCTTTGCGGAGACGCTCCCAGCTGTGGGGGATGGCGCCGCTGCCGCCCGTGAGC
>JAYRXB010000454.1:0-8099 GCA_041917735.1 Cyclobacteriaceae bacterium | reverse complement strand
TTAGTTTGGTTGGCGCATTCCGTACGGCGAGCGGCACGGGCAGATCGCCGGTTTCGTTCACCTTTCCGATAGCCGTTTCTATCGCCATATAACTTGCGTTGCTCTTCGGAGAACTCGCAAGGTAAACAGCGCACTGCGACAGGATAATCCGTGCTTCCGGGTAGCCAATCACATTGACGGCCTGGAAAGCGCTGGTTGCCATGACCAACGCGGTTGGATTGGCGTTGCCGATGTCTTCCGCGGCCAGTATTACCATCCGTCGGGCGATAAACTTTACATCCTCTCCTCCTTCTACCATGCGGGCGAGGTAATACACCGCCGCATTGGGGTCACTCCCGCGAATGGATTTAATGAAAGCCGAGATGATATCGTAATGCTGCTCACCGCTCTTGTCATAGATGGCAATGTGTTTCTGCGCCACATCCATTACCAGTTTGTCGGTGATAACAATCTCGCCCGAGACCGACTCCACGATCAACTCCAGGAGATTTAGGATCTTCCGCGCATCACCGCCACTGATATTCAGCATAGCCGTATGCTCCCTGATCGCTATCGATCGCTTCTTCAATTCGGCATCGCGCGCGATGACCCGACCAATCAATTCCAGCAGGTCCCGCTCATCGAGCGGTTTAAGAACATATACCTGGCATCGCGACAGAAGCGCCGAATTCACTTCAAACGACGGATTCTCGGTCGTTGCTCCAATGAGCGTGATGGTGCCTTTCTCCACTGCCCCCAGCAGGGCATCCTGCTGTGACTTGTTGAACCGGTGAATTTCATCGATGAAGAGAATGGGCCGGTTTGCGTGCTTGGCCTTCTCAATCACCTCACGGACATCCTTAACGCCGGCACTAACGGCCGACAGTGTATGAAAGGGTCGTTTTACCTCGTTGGCGATGATGTTGGCAATTGTCGTTTTCCCCACACCCGGCGGGCCCCACAGGATCATGGATGGGATATTGCCCGACCCGATGGCCACCCGGATAATTCCACCAGGCCCAACCAAGTGCTGCTGCCCGATCAGGTCATCCAGCTTTGAAGGCCTCATCCGTTCTGCCAAGGGTGGTGAAGAAGCGCTCAGGAGGGACATCAGAGGAACATTATGATAGCCAGGACATTCAACGCAAACCCAAGAACAAAGGCAATCATGAAGAGAAACGAAAAAGCCGCAAACTTAACCAGCGTCTTGCCCCAACCCTGACCATACATTCGCTTCATGGCAAAGAGGAGGTAGAAATAGATCCAGAAACCGACCAGGGTAGACAGCCAATCCAGGGCAGGAACCAGGTTAATCAACATCATAACCGACCCGGCCAGGTAGAAAAAGTTGTAGTAGTAGATGGAAAACACCAAGTGTTCACTGTAAAAGAGATTCCTTCTAACGTAGAGGAGCTTCAACACCAGTGCAAACACAGGCAACAGGAAAAACAACATCTTCGAGAAATTGTCTTTGATGGCTTCAAGCACATCCTTGCCGAAACGTGATTCATCCGCAGCGTATTTCTTATCCAACTCAATACCCCGGATGGTAAACTTTTTTTGGATCCAGCCATCACGCTCCGATTCCGGGAGCAGGGCCTGGGCGGAATCATAGGCTTCAACCGACTTGTACTCGGAATCCGAAAGGCTGTACCGCACACCACCCTGTTTGGACTGCACTACCGTATCAACGCCGTTCATGATCACCGTGTCGAGTCCCGACTTCGATAAGCTCTCGTTGACGCTGCGCTCATTTTGCGCCAGCTCCTGTTTGTCCTCCTCGGTCAATTCCGTTACCTCATCGTCTGGCAGGCTGAAGAAAAAAAGAAAGAAGACAAAACTAATGAACGCATACATGCGGGCGGGGTGAAAGTACCGCTCACGGCGGCCCACATTATACTCTGCAGCCAGGAAGCCCGGGCGTGTAAGCAAGTACTTGGTGGTTAGAAAGAACTTTCCCTCATAGCTCCAGAAGGAGGAAATGAAATTCGTCCAGAGTTCACCCAGCGCTTGCCGTTGTGGCAGGTCCTTCTGGCCACAATGATGGCAGAACGCATCCTGTAGCCGGGTGCCGCAGTTCAGGCAGTATTCGTTATACGGGCTTCCCGTAGCTGACTGCTCCGCCTGAACCATCCCTTCCGATAGGGTTGATGACTTTTCCAACTCGTCCATCTCAGAATTGCAGCTTCGTAAGCACGTCTACGGTCTTCTCAAGCATACGGTCATCGAAATCCAGGTGTGTTACCATTCGGATCTCCGTCGCACTGAAGGCCAGTGCCTTGATTTGATGTTCCAGCAACCTGGTCAGAAATCGCTCGGGTGTGACCGACGCAGCCAGTTCAAAAATAACAATGTTCGTGTCGACCGGCATCAATTGTTTAACGTAAGAAAGACCCTGTAATGCCTGGCCCAGGCTTTTTGCACGCCGGTGGTCTTCCTTCAATCGCGCAATGTGGTGGTCGAGCGCGTAAATCCCCGCAGCAGCCAGGAATCCGGACTGCCGCATTCCGCCGCCAAATACTTTGCGCATCCTACGGGCCTGGGCTTCATACTCCTTCTTGCACACGAGCACCGAGCCAACGGGCGCACCAAGTCCTTTGGAAAGGCAAATGGAAACTGTATCGAAGTGCTTTCCCATGGAATCGGGTTTGTCACCGGTTTCCGTCAGGGCATTGAAAAGGCGCGCGCCGTCGAGATGCGTACGCAATGACTTCGAGCGGGCAAAACTGCACACGAATTCCATCTGCTTAAGCGTGTAGTAGCTGCCCGCCTCCCGCACCACGGTGTTTTCCAACGCCACCACAGACGTTCGGGGGTAGTGCGAATCCAACGAGTTGATGTTCGGAGCAATTTCCTCCACGGAAATTCTGCCGCGATCACCTTTCAATAGTCTTACACTCACGTTGCTGTTACCTGCCAATCCGCCTCCTTCATATTTGTAGATATGAGCGCCCTGGTAGCAAATCACTTCATCGTAGGGCTGGGTGAGCACCTTGATCCCGATTTGGTTGGTCATGGTTCCGGAGGGGCAGTAAACAGCTGCATCCATGCCAAGGAGTTTGGCAGCCTTTTCCTCCAGGGCCCTCACCGAGGGGTCTTCTCCAAATACATCATCGCCAATTTCAGCCCTGAACATAGCCTCCTTCATTCCGGGGGTGGGCTTGGTAACCGTATCACTGCGCAAATCAACAACCATAACTCTTGCTGGAAAGGAAGTCGAAAGTACAAAAAGTCGCTTTGCCAGAAGCGCCGGGGTTCGGCCGTAAATGCAAAATGGCAACCGTTAGGCTGCCATTTCTTCTGTAGCGGGGGCAAGACTCGAACTTGCGACCTTTGGGTTATGAGCCCAACGAGCTACCAACTGCTCCACCCCGCGATTTGGAGCCCCAAAAGTAGCCCTAAGGCTTTCAATATCCAAACTAAAACCAAACCGGGGCTTTGCCTGTCCTCCCGATTGCCGGATTATAGCAAGAATCCGGCGAGAATAAGGAGCACAACACAAAAGGCCCCGATCGCGAGCAGCCGTTGCCAGGCAAAACGGATCCACTGATCATATCCTATCCCGGCCAGCCCAAGAATGGCCATCAGCGCACCGTTTGTTGGACTAATCATGTTCATCAGGATAGCTCCATATTGAAATGCCAGCACACACACCTGGCGGGATAGTCCGATGAGATCTGATAAGGGCGCCAGTATGGGAATCGTGAGCACCGCCTGCCCTGCGTAACTCGGAACTACGATGTGCAATGCAAACTGCGACATCATCATACCCACAGCCGACAGCGTGGTCGGCAATCCTTCCATGGGGACGAACAATCCATAGATGATGGTGTCAAGGATCCTGCCGTCGATCAGCACCAGTGAAATACCATGGGCAAATCCAACGATAAGAGCGGCAAAGGTCATCTCGCGCAATCCCTCCACATAGGCCACACACGTCCCGTTCAATCCTAGTTTACCCAGAGCGCCGGCGAGAATAGCCACGACAAAAAATTCTGCTGCCATCTCATGAAAGCTCCAGCCCCACGACATCAGCCCGATTATGAGTATAACAAAGGCCAGACCAACGATAAGCAGTATGAGTTTATGGGAAAGAGAAACCGCCTCCTCGGATCGGTCACGTTCGGCCTCCGCGTCAATTTTATTGGCCCGTGCATACCGGATGACGAGGGTCATCCACAGTGCAAAACCGATGATCATGGCGGCAACCTGAAATCCCCCGGCCTGCAGAAAAGGCAATCCGGCAATCTTCTGAGCGGTCACGGCACCAAAGGGATTCAGGGGACTAAACGATGCGCCGATCACGGTGCAACCGTAGCTTGACGCTACCATGACAAATGCATTGTAGCCCAGCCGGCGCATCAGCATGGCCAGTACGGGAATTAGGGGAATAACTTCCTCTTCCATGCCTTCCAGCGCGCCGCCGGTCAGAAAGAACAAGCCGGTGAGCACCAGCGTTACTTCTTCCCTTCCCGCCAGCCGCCGGGTGAGCAAGACAATGCCCTCCTTCAGGGCGCCCGTTTTTTCAATCACATAGAAGCATGCACCAACCATGAAGATCAAAGCGATCACTTCACCGCCTGCAACGATGCCCCGGGGAATGGCGACAAGGATCTCAAAAGGCGAGAGTGGCTTTGTGTTAACCGTGTGGTAGGAACCGGGGACAACGACCTCGCGTTGCGTGGCTTCATCCAACTGACGCTCGTACTCGCCCTTCGGCAAAAGGTAGGTTGCTAAACCTGCTAGCACGATAAAGCCAACAATGATGAGCAGGGTGTGTGGAAACCGGGACATCATCCAAAGCTAACAAATCGCTCATTAGCCGGTAAACTGTAAAATGCAGAATGTAAAGCCGCTAAATGTAGTGGGCGCGAGCGCCTGATTCAATTGCCTTGCACATCACGCATTTTGTACTTAAGCCCACTTTCCTTAACTAGAGTACCTCACCATGGCACACAACATCCAGCCACTGCTCAACAAATCGTACCTGCGGGCAACGAGCGCACAGGGAGTCTACATTACAGACGAAAACGGCAAGCAATATCTCGACGGATCCTCGGGTGCCGTAACCTGTTCCGTTGGTCACTCCCATCCCAAAGTGCTTGATGCCATTCGGAAGCAAGCCAGCAAACTTCAGTTTGTCTATCGCTCTCAGTTTGGCTCCGAAGAAGCGGAGCAATTAGCCACGAAACTATTTGCGATATCACCCAACCAGGCATACGCCCATACGTTCTTCGTCAACAGCGGCACAGAAGCCATTGAAACAGCGATGAAGATTGCCCTGCAATATTTCCTGGAGCGCGGGCAGCCGAAGAAGATTCAATTCATCAGTCGCTGGAAAAGCTACCACGGAATTACCATGGGCGCCCTTTCCCTTTCCGGTCATCCCCTGCGGCGGCAGCGCTTCGAATCATCCCTGCAGAAGTTCCCCGGGCTCAAGGCCAACCTTGAAGTGGACCCGGTGGACCAACACGTACAGGAGCTCCGTGATCACATTGTCCAACTGGGAGCAGAGAACATTGCCGCGTTTGTCGCCGAGCCAATCGTTGGCGCCGCAGGGACAGCATTAGCTCCCCGATCGGACTATTATACGCGCATGAAGGCAGTCTGCCGGGAGCATGATGTTCTGTTCATCGCGGATGAAGTGATGACCGGGCTTGGAAGAACGGGCCAATGGTTTGGGCTCGATCACTGGAAGGAATCCGCTGACATCGTGGCAGTCGGAAAAAGCCTGGGCGCCGGTTACGCTCCCATCGCGGCAACCCTGATGACCGATGCCGTCCTTGATCCGATCCGAAAAGGAACTGGCCTGATCATGAGCGGGCATACATATTCGGGTCATCCCCTTTCTTGTGCCACGGCGCTGCGCGTACTTGAAGTAGTGGAAGAGGAACATCTGCTGCATAACGTCCAGCAGCAGGGTGACTACCTCAAAGCCAACCTGCAGGCCATTCAACATCGCTTCCCGGTCATCCGGCAGGTGCGCGGGAAAGGCTTGCTGCTTGGCATTGAATTCGATCCGGCGGCGAAAGGCTACCAGGCCAGGTTGATCGACCGCTGTTTTGAAAATGGACTTCTTGTTTACCCCTCGGTAGGTGGCACTGAAGGAAAAGACGAAAACGGCATCCTGATATCGCCGCCGTTCATCATCGCTCGCGCTGAATGTGACCTGCTCCTGGAAAGGCTCGTAAAATCTATGGATGATCAATGAACCGCCCTTTGAAACAACCCGGACCTCTTTCATTTTCAAATTTTCAAATCTTCAAATTTTCAAATTAGCTTGCTCTCTCAGCGCATGCCTCACTTCAACAAGGTCACCGATTACGCTGCCATCCGTCCGCTGTTCTTCGACGGCATGACGCTCCTGTTTGGCGGATTCGGGGGTGTAGGTTCCCCGCCAGGGTTAGTCGACTGCCTCATCGATTCCGGCGTTAAGGACGTTCACCTGGTCGGTAATGATGCCGGCTTTCCGTGGATTGGGATGGGCAAGTTCATTTGCCTGGAACGCGCAAAATCGCTCATCGCTTCGCACATCGGGTCAAACCCGGTTGCCGGCGAATTGATGAATCAAGGCAAGCTGAATGTCGAATTCTCCCCCCAGGGCATTCTGGTCGAGCGGATTCGATCCGGCGGTGTGGGGCTCAACGGGTTCCTCACCGAGATCGGGATGGGAACAAAATTGGAATACAGCAAGCCACGCGTGCGCATTGAAGGAAAGGAATACATGTACGAGGCACCCATCACCGGCGATGTGAGTATCGTATACGCCCGTAAAGCCGACACTTTTGGCAACCTCGTATTCGACAAGACTGCTCGCAATACGAATCCCTACGTGGCCATGGCCGGAAAGATCACGGTCGTGGAAGCTGACGAAATCGTGGAGATGGGCGCCCTCAACCCGGAAGAGATTATTGTCCCGGGTATTTACGTGAAGCACATCGTGCCTTCAAAAGGCTACAACTGGAAATGGATATGGGAGATGCCCGACAAATCATCGCGCAACGCGCCGCCCGCGAAATAAGTGACGGGATGATCGTGAACCTCGGGATCGGTATTCCTTCCTTGGTTCCCGACTATCTCGATCCTTCCATTAGCGTATTTTTCCAGGCCGAGAATGGAATCCTTGGCATGGGTCCGACGCCCCGGCAGAATGCAGACGGTAACCTCAGCAATGCGGCTGGCTACCCTGTCACCCTCCTGACCGGCGGAAGTTACTTCGACAGCGCCGTGGCTTTCGGCATGATTCGTCGCGGCTGCATCGATGTATCCATCCTGGGCGCCCTGCAGGTGAGTGCTTCCGGTGATCTTGCAAACTGGATTGTCCCCGGTAAGCGCGTGCCGGGTGTAGGCGGAGCGATGGAGCTGGCCTACGGTGCCAAAAACCTGATTGCCCTTATGACGCACTGCGAGAAAGACGGGCAGCCAAAGATTGTCGAACAGTGCTCCCTCCCCGTTACAACCTACCACTGCGTAAAAAAGATCATCACAGACCTGGCTGTGTTTAGCATCATCGATGGAAAATTGAGATTGGATGAACTGATGCCCGGCGCCACGCTAGGTGAAGTGAAAGAAAAAACCGGAGCCCCATTTACGACCTTAGCGCCTTAACTGCGCCTTACACGCCTTTGCGAGAAATTCTATGTTCACGCAAAGCTCGCCAAGACGCAAATTTAGGCGCGAAGGGGTTAACCTTGCGTCTTAGTAGCGCCTTACGCGCCTTTGCGAGAAATTCTATGTTCACGCAAAGTTCGCCAAGACGCAAATAAGGCGCGAAGGGGTGAACCTTGCGTCTTAGTAGCGCCTTACGCGCCTTTGCGAGAAATGCATTGATCACGCTAAGCTCGCCAAGACGCAAATAAGGCGCGAAGGGGTTAACTTAGGTCCCGTGGATATGCAAAACACTGAGTCAATACGTACCTATATCGATGCCCATTCGGGTAATGCCGTTGAGTTGTTGAGCAATCTTGTTCAGCAAGCCAGCACCCAGGGCAATGAACAAGGCGTGCAGGCCATCGTCATCGAAAAACTCAAATCGCTTGGGCTTGAAGTCGATGTGTGGGATCCGGAATACAGTGTGCTGGCTACGAATCCGTATTTCGTGCCATCCCGGAAGTCCTTTG
>JAYRXB010000453.1:0-3252 GCA_041917735.1 Cyclobacteriaceae bacterium | reverse complement strand
GCGAAGAATCGCAGGTGACGTGAAGTCGGGCAAAATAGAAGTTGCGAGTATCGATGAGGCCCTTATTGGAACATACCTGGAGACAGCAGGAATTCCGGATCCTGAGTTGCTGATCCGCACCAGTGGCGAGCTCCGTGTCAGCAATTTTCTGCTTTGGCAAATCGCATACACCGAGCTCTATATTACCAAGACACTATGGCCGGATTTTCGCAAGGAAGATCTTTATGAAGCCATCTATTCTTATCAGCACCGCGAGCGGAGATTTGGAAGAGTGCTTGAACCGAACGCTGAGGCATGATGAGACGAATTCTGGTATTGGCGTTGCTGCTTGCGTTTGCTTTTTCGGCGTCTGCCCAGTTCCGGCGACGCGGAAACCAGCCGGCACCTACCCCGGAGACAGCCCCCACCGAGACACCCGTCAATACGGTGAACCCCAATGAGTATACCATTGCCGGGATTGAGATTACGGGATTGAATGTTCTGGACAAGAACGCAATGAGTTCGTTGACCGGGCTGAAAGTGGGAGACAAGATAAAGATCCCGGGAGACAACATAGCCACCGCCATCCGCAAACTCTGGAAGCATGGATTGGTGGGTGATGTGACTATCAGCGTAGACCGTATTGAAGGACAGGATGCCTATTTGATAATTGCGTTGGCGGAACGGCCCCGCCTTACGGACTTCTACTTTACAGGTATACCAAAAGGGAAGCAGTCTTCCTTGCGGGAGGACCTTAAGTTGATCAAGGGAAAAATTGTAAACGATGCCGTTGTCAGAAACACGGAACTCTCGGTAAAAAAGTATTTCGCTAAAAAGGGATTTCTGAATGCCGAAGTCAAGGTTGTTCAGGAGCAGGATACCCTCAACCGAGGCGGCGTCAGGCTGCGTATTGATGTGGCGATGAATGCCAAGGTCAGAATCAATGAAATAACTTTTGACGGCAACGAAAAAATTCCGGACGCCACCCTACGGAAGAAGATGAAAAGTACGCATGAGTATGCCCGCGTAACACTTCACCGTGCCATTTTGAGTGCGATCCTGGGAACACCTCCCAAAGCATACAAGGCAGCGCTGGATTCCAGTCACAAGGTTACGGGGAGACAGACGAAGGAGTTTTTCAACAAGCACCTCAAACTGAATATCTTCAATGGATCTAAATTCATCAAGTCTGATTTTGAAGATGACAAGGAGAAGGTTATAGAATACTACAATTCGCAAGGGTACCGCGATGCCGAGATTCTGTCGGATACGGTATTTCGTCACGGCAAGGATAAAATAGATGTGAAGTTGAGTGTCTATGAAGGCCGCAAATATTACTTCCGTAACATCATTTGGACGGGCAACTACCTCCACTCGTCGGCAACACTGGATAAGATCCTGGACATCAAGAAGGGCGATGTCTACAATAAGGAGGAAATCGACAAGAAGACATCGTTTAACCCGAAAGGAGCGGATATCAGCGGGCTCTATATGGACGATGGCTATTTGTTCTTCCGTGTGACACCAGTGGAAGTTGCCATTGTGGGTGACTCCATTGACCTGGAGATGCGCATCTTCGAGGGTGATCAGGCTACCCTGGATAAGGTAACGATCAGCGGAAACGAGCGAACCAGCGATCACGTTATTCTCCGGGAACTGTCAACGGTGCCGGGCCAGAAATTCCGTCGGTCGGATATCATTCGCACACAACAAATGCTGAGCTCCATGGGGTACTTCAATCCCCAGAAAATTGAGCCAGAGGTGAAGCCAAACCCCGCCAACAGCACGGTGGATATCGAATGGAAGCTGGAGGAACAATCGAACGACCAAATTCAACTTTCAGGAGGTTGGGGGGGATTCTATGGCTTCGTGGGCACGGTTGGATTGACGTTTAATAACTTCTCGATGCGCAACGTTCCACACTTTGACAAGTGGAGACCATTGCCGGTGGGGGATGGACAGCGGTTGTCCTTGCAAGTTCAGGCCAATGGACGAGCATTCCAGAGCTACAGCATTTCGTTTACGGAGCCCTGGCTGGGTGGCCGTAAACCAAACTCGTTTACGGTAAGCATGGCGCACTCACTTTCAAAACCCAGCGCAAATTTTCAGGGTTCAACGGAGGATGTATCGCTGAATACAAGCAGTATTACACTCTCACTGGGTCGGCGACTGGAGTGGCCAGACAATTATTTCACCCTGACAAACTCCCTGACGCTGCAGGTGTACGAATACAAGAACTACCTGTCAGGCACAAACTCGCTGCCGCCGATCGGTCAAACCAACAGCATTATTTTCAATACTACCCTGGCGAGGAATAGCATCGATAATCCCATGTTCCCCACCAGTGGCTCCTCGCTTTCGGTGGGTTTGTCCCTGACACCCCCGTACTCCATGTTCAAGGACGACGCGTACTACGATGACATCAATACACGGTACAAGTGGCTGGAGTTGGTAAAGTGGATGGTTGACACAAAGTTCTACCTGCGCTTGCTGGGTAGCAACAAGCCGAATGGCAGAAGCCTGGTACTGGAGGCGCGTGCGCATCTTGGTTTCCTCGGAACGTATAAGAAAGACCTTACTCCCGGTCCTTTTGAGCGCTTCTATATGGGTGGAGCCGGTCTTGCCGGAGGATTCAATTCCTTTGTGCTCGGTCAGGAGATAGTCGGACTGCGCGGTTACCTGGACAATTCGGTTACTCCTCCGCTTTACTACCTGCGAACCACCGGAAACCGAACCAATGAAATCGAAGGAGGAATTGTATATGATAAGTTCGTCATGGAACTGCGATACCCCATTAGCCTAAGTCAGACAGCGACAATTTATGCTTTCGTGTTTGGCGAGGCGGGCAACAACTGGAACAATTTTTATGACTTCAACCCGTTTAAGTCCTATCGCTCTGCCGGCTTTGGCGCCCGTGTTTTCATGCCTGCATTTGGCCTGATAGGCCTGAACTGGGCCTATGGATTTGACAGGTTGCCTGGCGCACCGGCTATTAGCGGCTCTCAGTTCCATTTCACCATTGGGCAGCAAATCCGATAGAAAATGAGGTTTTCGATCGCTCTATTCGGTCTTTTCCTTTTCGGCCTGAATTTTGCCGAAGGTCAGAAGTTCGGCTACATCGACACGAACTTCATTTTGGGCAAGATGCCCGATTACCAGAAGGCACAAAGTGAAATCGAACAATTGTCGACTGGATGGCAGAAGGAGGTGGAAGATCTTCAGCGGGCAGTTGAAGTGGCCTATGTTTCACTAAAGGCTGAAGAAGTACTGCTG
>JAYRXB010000452.1:0-3122 GCA_041917735.1 Cyclobacteriaceae bacterium | reverse complement strand
TTGCATGCTCACGGTCAGTAAGGCCACGACAATGGCTGCGACCGCGGAGAACAAAAACGTCAGCGGGCTGAGGGTGATGTGGAAGGCGAAGCTGTCCAGCCATGTGGTCATCAGGTACCAGGCCGCCGGCCACGCCAGCAGGTTTGCGGCCAGGACAAGCACTACGATCTCCCGCGACAACAATCCGAGTATGCCAGGAACCGACGCACCCAGCACCTTGCGAATCCCGATTTCCTTGATCCGCTGGAGGGTATTGAAGGTGGCCAGGCCGAACAGCCCGAGGCAGGCGATGAAAATGGCCAAGCCGGAGAAGATGGAATACAACTGACCTTCCTTCCGTTCAGCGTCATACAACCTGGCGTATCGGTCGCTGGTGAACTGGTAATCGAAGGGACGGGTAGGCAGGAAGGATTTCCAGGTTTTTTCCAGGTGTTCAATCCCCTGCTGCATTTTTTCGCCTGCCAGTTTCACCGAAAGGCTTCCATAGTCTCTTGGATACAGGACAAAGGACATGGGAGCTATCTCCTGGTGTAGCGACTCAAAATGAAAGTCACGTACAATGCCGATGAGCTTGCCCCGTACCCCACCGTAGAGAAAGTCCTGGTCTATCGCTTCTTCATTGGTTTTCCATCCCATCTGCCTTGCTGCAGTTTCATTGATAATGAACGCCAGGGAGTCGTCGGTAGGGATGGCCTTGGAGAAGTTCCTGCCTGCTGCCATCGGTATCCCGTAGGTATCAAAGAACTCGTAGTCAATGGCAAGATACTTGAGCACCACGCCGGTCACCGTCAGACTGTCGCCTTTCATGATGCTGGGAGCACCCTGGGAGTCGAGGAGCCTGGTCGTTGGCAGACGGGAAGAGCAGGTCACATTCTGGATGGAAGACTCTTTTGTCAATTCATTATAAAAGGACTCATACACTTCCGGCAGTTGAGAGTAAATGGGCAGTGTGATGACACGATCCTTGTCGTAGCCAAGATCACGGGAGTTGAGGTAGCTAAGTTGTTGTGTGGTTACGGCCGTGGCAATGATGAGCACGATGGAAATGGAAAACTGGGATACAACCAGCACTTTCCGGATGCCGGCATTTCCTTTGGGAGAGCCATGATGGCCTTTGAGTACCGTTGCCGGCCGGAAGGAGGAAATAATGAATGCAGGATATACGCCGGCGAGCAGGCCAACTACGAAAGCGAACGCAAGTAACCCCAGGAACAAGGGCCAACCGGAAGCGAGGTCAAGAACAATCGCCTTGCCGGTAAATTGGTTCAGCCAGGGTGTGGCAGCTGCAGAAAGTACTGCGGATAGCAAAAAGGCCAGGATGGCCACCAGCACGGATTCGCTGAGGTATTGAATGACCAGCTGGTTCTTGAAGGCGCCAACTACTTTTCTCAGACCGACTTCTTTTGCCCGTTTGGTGGCCCGGGCGGTTGACAGGTTGATGAAATTGAAGCAGGCAATCAGGATGATGAAGAATCCGATCACGGACATCATGTACACGTTGTTGATGTTGCCGCTGATTTCGAGTTCGTCATCCAGGTGAGACCGCAGGTGGACGTCGGTGATTTTTTGTACGAACAGGGTGGTGACGGCGGAGGCAACGAAAGTGGGTGGTGCGCCAAAATTGGCAATGGCGAAAGGTCCAAAGTGTTTATTGAGAAATGCAGGCAATTGGGCTTCAAGTTTCTTGGGATCGGCACCCGGTTCGAGCAGCAAGTACGTGCTGAATGCATTGTTTCCCCAGGAGGTCTCCAGTTGCCGACGGCCATAGACCGTACTATCGTTGAGTGTACTGAATGAAACCAGGAAGTCGGGGTGCCAGTGGGATTGCGCCGGAAAGTTCTTGAACACACCGGTTACTTCCAGGTCAAGGGATCGCCCGGCCTTCAGGTGCTTGCCGATAACATCCGTAGTCTGAAAGTATTTGTCAGCTGTTTCTTCCGACAGGATGACCGTCATGGGGTGTTCCAGGACTTTATCCGGATTTCCCGACACGAGGGGGATGTCAAAAATTTGCAGCAGTTCAGGTTCTGCCATATATACATCGTTCTCCGCAGCCATCTTGGTGCGCTCCCCATTTTCTTCCACCGCCATCACCAGGGAGAACTGAAGCGTCCTGGCCATCTTCTCGATTTCTCCGAAATCATTTTTCAAGAGTGGACCGATCGGAGGTGCTACCGTGGCCAGGTGCAGGTTTGGCACGCCGTCGGCGCTGAGAAAGTTTCGCGTAACACGATAGATCCGGTCGGCATTCGCATGGTGTTGATCATACTTCAGTTCGTCGGAAACAAACAAGTAGATCATCAGGGCGCTGGTCATGGCCAGGGCCAGCCCGGCGATGTTGATGAACGATGTGAGCTTGTTGCGCAGCAGGCTTCGGAAGGCGGTGGTCAGGTAATTCTTCAGCATGGTGAGGAGGGATTGAGTGTGGAAACGGCGTTTGGGGGTCGACGTTACCAAAAGACAGAAAAAAAACTCCCCGGTTGCATGACCAGGGAGTTTGTGCGAGATCGGACAGTGTTCGGAATCACTCCAGGCCGATCATCATGAATGCGCCCCAATGGATGGGCTCGGGGTATTCCGCCCGCAGTTCTTTCTTGGCATCCGTGAAACTTTGCCGGAGGTTGCCGGTGGCGAGCCACTTCTTGTAAAAGTTGAGGATCAGTTTTTGGGTGGACTGGTCATCTACCTGGAACATGGACATGATCAGCACCTTGGCGCCGGCCACCAGAAAGGCGCGCTGCAATCCATAGACCCCCTCGCCATTTGAGATTTCACCCAGTCCTGTTTCGCATGCACTCAGGACGACGAGGTCAGTTTTGTCGAGGTTCAGGCTCATGGCTTCGTAGGCCGTAAGCACGCCGCTTTTCATATTGAAGTTGACTTTCGTTTTGGAGAGAATGTCACCGCCACCGGTTAGCAACAGGCCCGATTTCATCAAGGGGTTGTCCGCCAGCATGGCTTCATTGGAAGTCATTTCTTGCTGAGCGCTGGCCGATTGGGCCTTTGAGTAGAATCCATGCGTTGCAATGTGGAAGATGCGCGGGCTGTTTACCGACTTTACCTTGTCTTCGCTGGCTGCGTCTTCCATGTATTCTTCGGCCACCCATCCCTTCGCCTTCAAC
>JAYRXB010000451.1:0-4342 GCA_041917735.1 Cyclobacteriaceae bacterium | reverse complement strand
CAGGATCACCACCCGGGCGACATCCGGGTTTACGGCTTTTGCGGCATGAGGTCGTTTGTGAACCGCGATGTACTCGAAGTGGTAGTCCCGCGCGGCGGAAGTGTGCACGAACTTGAGATCATCTGCCAGTCGATAGGTACGTCGTTCCAGGTGGTGGATGACCAGGTAGGTATGGTCAGCCCACGGGTAATAGGCATGATCATTAACGAAGCCTACTACACGCTCGAAGAGGGTACGGCGACACGCCAGGACATTGATTTGGCCATGAAGCTTGGTACAAACTATCCGTATGGCCCATTTGAATGGGCGGACCGGATCGGGCTGAAGAACCTGGTAGCGTTATTGGAAGCAGTGCACCGGAATACCGGTGATGAGCGTTATCGCGTTTGTCCCTTATTGATCGAGAAGGCTCGCTTGTCGTAGGTCAAGCATCATATACCTGGCGCCGTCTATCGGGTTCTCGTAATAGGGTGGGATATCACGGAAGCCAATAAGTACATACAATGCCTGGGCTTCCTTCATCGTGTTCAGGGTATCTAGCAACACGTACTCGTAGCCGCTTCCACGCGCCATCCGCAGAATTTCGTAAACCAATTTGCGGGCAATTCCTTTTCCCCGAAAGGCCGGCCGGACAAACAGTCGCTTCATTTCTGCTGCCTTGGGATAGGCAGCAACATGAAGCGGGCGTAATGCGCAGCAGCCAACCAATTGGGCATCGGCAAACGCGAGCAGAAGAGCTCCGTGGGGAGCTGCATAGTCGCCCGGCAGGTTTTTAAGTTCTTCCGCGAAATTTTGAAAACAGAGGCTTATGCCCAGCCCCTTTTCATATTCCTGGAAAAGCTGTTTGGCATGCTCAACCTGATCAGGAGAAATGGCGTCGATGAGCTGAAGCATAACGGTGTCAATTATATCAGAGTGTCACCTGGCCTTCAATACAGGTTACCACATCACCGCCAACCCAAATGTCTTCGCCGATTTTGTCCAGGTAGACCTTACCATTCCGGTGCAACATGGTTCCCTGAGTAACAACGTAATGATCGGAGGCAAGACCTTCGCGCATCATCCATTGTGCGACGCCGGCGTTGAGGCTTCCGGTTACCGGATCCTCGGGGACAGCCAGTGACGGAACAAAACCCCTGATTTCGAAATCGGAGTCTCCTCCTTTTTCCTGTGGCCCGATAACGCCCAGCGCCAGGGTGCCCATACGGACAAAATCGGGTTTAAGCTGGCGTACGCGTTCGGCGGATTTCAACATGACAACGCACCAGCCGGGGCCATTGTCAACCCACTGGTGACGCAGAATCTCGCTGCGATCTATTCCGAGGCAAGCCACGATCTGATCAAGCGTCTTCGCATCGAGTTCACCGGTGCGCCGCAGTGGGGGAGCGGCAAAGGCCAGCCGGTTCCCATCGCGGCGAATCTTTACCAATCCAACAGCGCATTCCTGAACAACGATGGCTGATGTACGGGGTTTGCCACCGGCCTTCATCCAGGCATAGCAACTTCCCAGGGTCGGATGGCCGGCGAAGGGCAGTTCACCTTCCGGCGTAAAGATGCGCACCCGGTAGTCAGCATCCGGGTGTGTAGTTGGAAGAAGGAATGTGGTTTCGGATAAGTTGGTCCACCGGGCAAAGGCCCTCATCCGGCCTTCATCGAGGACAGCTGCATCGTGAACAACGGCCAGTGCATTTCCGAGAAGTGGCTGGTTAGTGAATACATCCAGCTGATGAAAACGTCGTGCGACAGGCATACAGAGGCTTTCTTGCGAAGTTAGCCCCTGGCGGAGAGTTTCTCAATGATCGGCGGAAATTACTCCACCGTCACCGACTTGGCGAGGTTGCGGGGCTGATCCACGTTGCATCCCCGCATGACGGCGATGTGGTAAGACAGCAATTGCAGGGGGATCACCGAGATGAGCGGCATGAGCGGCTCGATGGTTGCCGGAACAGCAAGGGTGAATTCAGCCATGCCGGGGATCTGGGAATCACCTTCGGTAACGACGGCGATGACGCGCCCCTTACGTGCTTTCACTTCCTGGATATTCGAAACTACTTTCTCGTAGGAGCTGTCTTTGGTTGCGATAAAGACCACGGGCATCTCCTGATCGATGAGCGCGATCGGTCCGTGCTTCATTTCGGCGGCCGGATAGCCTTCGGCGTGGATGTACGAGATTTCCTTCAGCTTCAGCGCGCCCTCGAGGGCCACGGGAAAATTGTATCCACGACCGAGGTAGAGGAAGTTTCGCACGTCCTTAAATTCAGCAGCCAGCTCCCGGATCTTGTCGTTCAGTTGCAGCGCTTTCTCAACTTTGCCGGGAATATTTTCCATTTCCACGAGCATCTCGTGGAATTTCTGTTCCGTAATGGTGCCCTTGCGGTGCGCAACAATCAGTGCGATCATGTTAAGCACGGTGAGCTGGGCGGTGAATGCTTTTGTGCTGGCAACGCCGATTTCCGGACCAGCGTGCGTGTAGGCACCTGCATGCGTCACGCGCGGAATGGAGGATCCTACCACATTACACACACCGAAGATGATGGCACCCCGCGATTTAGCCAGTTCGATTGCGGCCAGCGTATCGGCGGTTTCCCCCGATTGTGAAATGGCGATTACGACATCGCCCTCCCGAATAACCGGGTTGCGGTAGCGGAATTCAGATGCGTACTCAACCTCGGTGGGTATGCGGCAGAACTCTTCGAAGAAGTATTCGGCAACCAACCCGGCGTGCCAGGAAGTGCCGCAAGCCACAATCAGAATCCGGTCAGCATTGACCAATTTGTTGATGTATTCGCGAAGACCACCCAGGATGAGTCGGTTTGACGCGGAGTCCAGGCGACCACGCATGCAGTCCAAGATTGAGCGCGGCTGCTCAAAGATCTCTTTCAGCATGAAATGATCGTAACCTCCTTTTTCTATGGCTTCGAGCTCGATGTCGACGGTTTGGATGTAGGGGGTTAGCGGCAGATTAGCTACGTTCTTGATCGTGAGCTTCCCGTTATCGACAACAGCAATTTCCTGGTCATTGAGGTAGACTACCTCGTTGGTGTATTCGACAATGGGAGTTGCATCCGAGGCCATGAAAAACTCCCCTTTGCCAACGCCAACCACCAGCGGGCTTCCCTTTCGAGCGGCAATCAGGAGGTTAGGGTTGTGAAAAGACATCACCACGATGGCGTATGCGCCGACAACCCGGGTTAGCGCGAGACGAACCGCCTCCTCCAGCGGACAGTTTTCATTCTTCTGAATGTCCTCGATGAAGTGAATAAATACCTCGGTGTCTGTCTCACTGAGGAATGTGTGCCCTTTTCGTGTCAGCTCTTGCTTGAGTGAGGCGTAGTTCTCGATGATGCCATTGTGGATAATCGCCAGGTTGCGGGTGGCCGAATAATGAGGATGTGCATTTTCGTCGCTGGGCTCCCCGTGCGTCGCCCATCGGGTGTGTCCCATCCCGATGTGGCTTTCGAGGTTCAGGCCTTTCAGAAAGGTTTCCAGCTCGGATACTTTCCCTTTCTTCTTGTAGACATTAAGTGCTCCGTTGAGCAACGCGATCCCCGTGCTGTCATAGCCACGGTATTCAAGCCGCTTGAGTCCTTTGATGATGACATCACTGGCTTTACGATGGCCCACATAGGCGACAATTCCACACATAATGATTAGGGAGAAGTAAGCGGTGCGGTTGTAGGTATGGAGTAATACACCTTAAGCGTTGCCGCAGAAGGCCCAAGTTTGAGGATGCTCACACTCTTGTTGAATTCATTCTCTACCGGATGAATCGCAAAGGCCTCGGCCCTGTGATATGAATCTTTGTGGGTGACGATTTGCTGAAAGAACTCGGTGAAAATCGTAGAACCCACCTTGCCTGTTTCCTGGTCCACACCGACCGATGATCCGTTCAGTTGATTGAGGGCGATAACTCTTGTTTCAGTTCCGATGCCCTGGGGCACAATCCCCGTACGTATCTTGACAAGGTAAGGGTCATCAACGCTCACTTGCTGACCAGCGACTATAGTGTCAATCTTGACAGGTCGGAATTGATTGCCATCTTCGAGTAGCAGGAATTCGATGTCTTCCGGTGTCCGGCCGGTATAGAGATTTTCAATTTCGAGTTCTGCCAGATTAAGAACGACATTGGGAATGGTGTCAAAATACTCGTAGACTTTTGAAAAAGAGAACTTAGACATAATTCCCGTGCCGCTTTGCACATAGAGATTCCCATCCGTAGGGGTGAAATCCAGAAAGGGAACAATTCCATCCAGTACTGTCCCAGATCTTACCTCAGTCAACTGGCTGAAGCTGGTGACCGAATTCACAATGTCATCCTGCAGCGTATAGTAAATTGGGAAGT
>JAYRXB010000450.1:0-5139 GCA_041917735.1 Cyclobacteriaceae bacterium | reverse complement strand
TCGTCAACATGCTCGAAGGAACACTCGAGTTGACCGTCGACGGGCACCACCATGTGCTTGACCCCGGCCAGGTGCTGGTCATTCCCGCTCATGCCATTCATTCCGGGCGGGCCCTGACGCCCTGTAAAGTACTTGACGTTTTCTCCCCGGTACGCGAAGACTATCGTTAACATCACCATACCCGCATGATCCAGCTATCTGAACTGCTTGCCCAATCGACCGTACGCGCCAAGGAATGGTTAGCCAGCAGCATCGATGCCGACTCGAAAAAGCAAATAGAGGCACTTCTCAACCGGGAAGATCCCAAGCTCCTGATCGACAGTTTCTACAAGACCCTGGAGTTCGGCACCGGCGGCTTGCGGGGCATCATGGGCATTGGCTCCAACTGCATTAATCGCTATACGATCGGTTCGGCAACACAAGGACTTGCCAACTACCTGAAGAAATCATTCCCTGGAACAGAAATCCGGGTTGCCGTGGCGTATGACAGCCGCAACAACAGCGCCTACTTTGCCCAGGTCACCGCAGACGTATTTTCGGCCAATGGGATCACGGTGTTTCTCTTCCCGGAATTGCGGCCCACCCCGCTCCTCTCGTTTGCCATTCGACACCTGAAGTGCCATTCGGGAGTGGTGATCACAGCTTCCCACAATCCCAAGGAATATAACGGCTACAAAGCTTACTGGACAGACGGCGCTCAACTGGTACCCCCGCACGACAAGAATGTTATTCAGGAAGTCAACGCGATCACAAACTTCAACCAAATCCGCTTCCAGTCCGACCCGTCGCTGATCAAACCGGTAGGACCTGAGGTAGAAGAAGCCTATTATGCCCAGGTGCTACCGTTGATTCCCCGGCAGGAAAGCATCCGAAAACAATCGAAGATCTCCATTGTGTACTCGAGCTTGCATGGCGCGGGAATCACCATGGTGCCCGAATGCCTGAAACGCCTTGGCTTCGAGAATGTAACCGTTATCGAGGAACAAAGGAAGCCGGATGGCAACTTCCCTACCGTAGATTCTCCCAACCCCGAAGAGCGCTCCGCGATGGACATGGCCCTTCGCAAAGCAGCCTCCATCGGCGCCGATCTCGTGATGGCCACCGACCCTGACACCGACCGCGTTGGCATCGGGATACGCAATGGTCGCGGTGAATTCTTTCTGCTGAATGGAAACCAGGCCCTCAGCCTGATGATTTGGTTTATCCTGAAAAACCTCAAGGAAAAACAGAACGCCTATATCGCCAAGACCATCGTGACCACGGAACTGATCGACCGCATGGCCGAACATATGGGCGTCGAGTGTGTCAATACACTCACCGGCTTCAAATACATCGCTGAACTTATTCGCGACAACGAAGGGAAGAAGAAATTCATTGCTGCCGGAGAAGAAAGCTACGGGTACATGGTCGGTGATTTTGTACGTGACAAGGACGCTGTCTCGGCATGCGGTTTCTTCGCAGCCATGGCTGCAGCCGCCAAAGACGATGGCCAGAGCTTGTACCAGTGGATGGTGGAAATGTACCGTGAATTCGGACTGTACCGGGAGGGGCTCGTTAATGTCGTTCGCAAGGGCGCGGAGGGTGCCGCGCAAATCAAATACATGATGGAGCGCTTTCGCAGCAACCCGCCGCACATCATCGCCGGGCAAAAAGTGATTCGGCTGCTGGACTACGAGCGCGGCGTGGAGCGCAATCTCCTCAACGGGCACGAGAAGCCCATTGCGTTGCCCAAGTCTGATGTGTTGCAGTTCCAGACCTGGGAAGGAGCCAAGATTTCCGTCCGCCCGTCAGGTACTGAACCAAAGATCAAGTTCTATGTAAGCGTTAACCTGAGGCTATCGGACCCCAATAACTTTGAGCTGGCGATGGAACACCTGGGGGATAAGATTTCAGCGATTGAGAAAGACCTTGTACGGTAGAGTACAGTGTCTAAGTTTCTACGTATCCAAGGGTCTGACGGTCTAACGTTTAAAGTTTTATGAATCTGGCTACGCAATCGCTGCTAACGCTATACAACCGGGACTTGAACAAGCTGGCGGAGGAAATCAGGCTTTACCCGGATGAGGCAACGCTCTGGAAGGTGGTGCCGGGGATTGCCAATTCAGCCGGCAACCTCTGCTTGCACCTCTGTGGCAATTTGCAGCATTTCATCGGCACAGTGCTGGGTAACACCGGCTATGTCCGAAACCGGGAAGCGGAGTTTTCAAGCAAGGACATTCCGCGCGCGAAGTTGCTGGAGGAAATTGAAAAGACGAAGGCAGCCATCGCGAAAGTGGTTCCTGACCTGCCGCACGAACAGCTCCATGCCACCTACCCGGTGGAGGTCTTCGGTCATCCCATGGCCACGGTGTTTTTTCTCATGCACCTCGCCACACACCTCGGGTATCACCTGGGGCAGGTGAATTATCATCGCAGAATGATTGCAGGGTAGGTAGCCAGCGAGTAGAATTCCCTGCCTGGCGGATGGGGAATGTAAACCAAGCCTTCTACGAAGCACAGCGGGACCTCCTAAACCAAAACTTCAATAGATCCGATAGCCACTCCAGTGGATGAAATCTCACCGATCCGCACCACGCGGAGCAGGTTGATCAACTTCTCATCGGCGGGAACGGCCACCCGCACATAGTTTTCCGTGAAGCCGTGGATCATGCCTTCTTCGATGTCTCTTTCGAATAGCACCGTTCGTGATGAGCCGATGTTCTGCTCGTAAAAGGCCCTTCGTTTTTTATCCGAGAGAATGTGCAGCATTCGTGACCGCTCATTGCGCACGCGTTGCGGAACAGGATCAGGCATGGTGGCCGCCAGGGTATTCTCCCGTTCCGAATAGGTAAAGACGTGCAGGTAGGAGATGTCGAGTTCATTAAGGTAGTTGTAGGTCTCCCGGAAATCTTCGTCACGCTCGCCCGGGAAACCCACGATGACATCCACGCCGATGCAGGCGTGCGGCATTTCCGACTTGATGCGGGCGACACGCTCGGTGTAAAGATCCCGCAGGTACCTTCGTCGCATCAACTTCAGGATGCGGTCGGAGCCAGATTGCAGCGGCACATGAAAGTGAGGTACAAAGCGCTTTGATGAAGCGACAAACTCGATGATCTCGTTGGTTAACAAGTTGGGTTCGATGGAGGAAATCCGGATCCGTTCGATCCCGTCTACCTGGTCGAGGGCCCTGGCAAGGTCGATGAAACGCTCGTGGCGTACACCCGCCTGCAATCCAAAATCCCCGGTGTTCACACCGGTAAGGACAATCTCCTTCACTCCTGTTTCAGCAATTTCGTGTGCTGCCTTCAGGATGTTGGCGACCGTGTCACTTCGGCTGCTGCCGCGGGCGCGTGGTATGGTGCAAAAACTGCAGGAATAGTCGCAGCCATCCTGCACCTTCAGGAACGTTCGGGTGCGGTCGTGCATGGAGTACGACGTGTTGAACGTTTGCACGGTATCGATGTCGCAGGAATACACCACAGGCTGAGGCGGGCGCACGAAGCCGTCGAGCAGTTCTACCAGCCTGAATTTCTCATTTGCGCCCAGCACGGCATCGACACCCGGAATGGAGGCGATCTCCTTCGGCTTCAATTGTGCATAACAGCCGATGATGGCCACGAAGGCGTCCGGGGAAATGGCACGGGCGTCACGCACGATCTTGTGACACTTCTTATCGGCGTTCTCCGTGACAGAGCACGTGTTGATGATGAAGATGTCGGGGGTATCGCTGAACTCCACCTTTCGGTACCCCTTCTCCTCAAACTTCCGCGAAATCGTGGACGTTTCGGAGTAGTTGAGCTTGCAGCCGAGGGTGTAGAAAGCGACCTTTTTCATGAGAAGGTGCAAAGATACCGAGGGGGGCGTTATCCCTCAAAATCGGAGGCTCCAGCCTAGCGGTACTGGCGAGAGACCACCGCAAAGACGCAAGGACGCGAAGGAGCGCAAAGATTGTCAGGTTTTCCGTCAGGCCAAGACTTGGTCACGACCATACCCAACCTTTATTCACAATATGAAGACCCGAGAAGAACTGGATAAATTATCTGCCCAGATTTTGGATGCCGCGATCCCGTACTAGCCATCGACTATGAACTATCGACCATCGACCATGGGCCATCGACTATCGACCATTCAGCACCCCATCCTTCATCTCCAGTTTCCGATCCGCCATGTTGGCAAAATCCTGGTTGTGGGTGACGATGATGAACGTCTGACCCATCTTTGATCGAAGGTTGAAGAAAAGCTCGTGAAGGTCCTTTGCGTTACGCGAGTCGAGATTTCCACTGGGCTCGTCGGCGAGGATGATGTCCGGGGAATTCACGAGTGCCCGTGCACAGGCCGCACGCTGTTGTTCACCACCCGAAAGCTGCGAGGGTTTGTGGCTCAGCCGGTCGCGAAGCCCCAGGTCTTCCAGGAGGGACGTTGCGCGGGCCCGCACCTCGCTGTCGGGCCGACCGGCGAGATAGCCCGGGATCATGACATTTTCCAGCGCCGAGAACTCCGGGAGCAGGTTGTGAAATTGAAAGACAAAGCCAATGTGCTTGTTGCGAAAGGCCGCCAGGGCATTGGGAGTTTGCCCAAAGACCTCTGTGCCATTTACCGTCACGGTACCCTTATCCGGCACGTCCAGGGTGCCCAGCAAATGAAGCAACGTGCTCTTCCCGGCACCCGATGCGCCTACAATGGACACGATCTCACCGCGATTTACCTTGAGATCAACACCTTTCAGCACCGTGAGGCCGCCATAGGATTTCTCGAGACCTTTCGCTTCCAGCATGGTGCAATTTCTTGAAATAAAGGTTTAAAAAAAGTAGATTGCCCGTCAAACTTACCCTTTTATGAACATTCACGAATACCAGGCCAAGGACATTTTGAAGAAGTACGGTGTTGCCGTACAGGGCGGCATCGTAGCCGATACGCCTGACCGTGCGGTGGCAGCCGCCAAGGAGCTTCATGCCGATACGGGGACCAAGTGGTTCGTCGTGAAATCGCAAATCCATGCCGGAGGACGGGGTAAGGGCACCATCAAGGAAACAGGCTCCAAAGGTGTAGTGCTTGCCAAGAGCGTTGAAGAAGTCTTTGATAAGTCGAAAGCCATCCTGGGTGGTACACTGGTGACGCACCAGACAGGCCCTACGGGCAAGAAGGTGAACAAGGTGT
>JAYRXB010000449.1:0-12117 GCA_041917735.1 Cyclobacteriaceae bacterium | reverse complement strand
TGATGTGGTAATAGGTATTACCCCGCAGGTAATCCGCCAGGAAGCGCAGCGCCATGATGTAGGTCATCATCTTGCCGGCAAACGGAATCGACCTTGTTTCTTCAGGTGTCATCACCGGTCCCATCTCGGACAGGTACCCTTCCACCAAAGCGTTATAAATGTCTTTTCGGAACTCCACCTTCGACAAGTCACTTTCCTCCTCGCTAACCGGGCTCACAAACGTACGCACCATGTCCCCCAGGTCATAGATAAAGTAGCCAGGCATCAATGTATCCAAGTCGATCACCGCTACAGTTTTGCCCGTTACTCGGTCAAACAGGACATTGTTGATCTTAGTGTCATTATGGACAATGCGTTCGCGAAGGGCTCCGGATCGAATAAGTCGCGTGTATTCATCGACCAACGGAAAATAACCTGTGATGCTTCTGATGGCAGTCGCTGCCGACTGAACGCGTATACCCGCTCCGGCAAGGGCCTCTTCAAACTGAGTCTTGCGCAGGGCCAAATCATGAAACCTCGGTATCGTTGGTTCAAAAGCGGCGACATCGGCCTTGTCCAACAACCGGGTCAGGCGCGCAAATCCCCGGGCTGCCTCTGCGGCCTGGGCAGGTGTTGATACCGCATCAATGGTAATCGTATTGTCGATATAGGGGAAAACGCGCCAGGGGAACCCCTCCTCATCATACTCCATTTCGTTGCCGGATGCAGACAGTACCACGGCCGGGAACAGGTAGTCGGGCGCCGTACGGCTGAGAAAGTCAGACGCCTTCCGCACGTTGGACGCTATACGCTCAGGCTGCGTAAACACATTCTTGTTGACCCGCTGCAGCACATAGGATTTTTGTCCGGTAATCTTGAAGGTGGCATGAATGTGGCCGGAACCAATGCGGTCCACGCTGAATGCAACGGGGTCCAGGCCGTAGCGGCGCAGAATGAGTGAAACGTCAACCATACATGAAGCCCGGCTAAACCGCTTCGTCGGTCAATGCGTTATTTCCACAAAGCGGAAGGATAAACACCATCCGCAACAAGCTTGCGAATCTTTCCGGACACTTCGTCCTTATCTTCCTTGTACGTTACGCCAAACCAGGTAGTGCCGCCATCGATGATGCGTACTTTTCCCTTCTTTCTGCGGATCATTTCATTGACAAGCAATGCAATATAAAATTCGGCAGACGGGTGCCCGATGTTCCGGTCAACGAATTCACGGAACATTTCTTCCGCCAGGGGGAATGCGCTTGGCTGGAATCCCCAGCAGTTCATGGATACCGGCAACATGGGATCCAGCAAACGGTCACCGGAATTCTCCTGGGAATAGATCTTGCCCTCGCGCTTGACAATCTTTGCCAATTCGTTCAGCACTTTCAGATATCCTTCTGCATCGCGCTCTTCGGCAACACCACGCGAAACGCTGCCGTGCTCCGACAAGACGTTTTTCAGGGTGTATCCCACCATGGCATGCTCATCCGGGCCGGCGGAGGAAAAAAATTTAGCAAGGGAAGCAAAGGCATCGCGCCCATAAAAGTCATCGGCGTTGATTACCGCAAACGGCCCATGAATAACTTCCTTGCCACAAAGCATGGCGTGCGTAGTACCCCAGGGTTTCTTGCGGTCGACGGTACCGACGCGATCGGGAACAAACTTATCCAGCGACTGGATAACGAAATGCACATCGGCCTTTCCCGAGAGCTTGGGAAGGAACATTTCCTTTACTGTATCAAGTATTTCCTGCCGAACCACGAAAACAATCTGATCAAAACCGGCACGCAGTGCATCGTACAGGGAGTAATCCATGATGGTTTCGCCATTCGGCCCGAACCCATCAATCTGCTTGATACCTCCGTAGCGGCTACCCATGCCGGCGGCCATGACGAGGAGGGAAAGTTTCTTTTTGCTGTTCACCACAAATGAATTTAGGTGGAAGGATGTACCCCTAAAAATACGCATTCAATTCATTTATCCATATTTTAGCAGCATGTCCACATCCACCCGACCTGCCAACTACACGACCTCGATCGTCGTTATTGGCGCTCTCTTCTTCATCTTCGGTTTCGTCACCTGGCTGAATGGAACACTGATTCCATTCCTGAAACTTGCCTGCGACCTGCAGACCGACGCACAGGCTCTCCTGGTGACCTTTGCCTTTTACATGGCCTATTTCTTTCTCGCCATTCCTTCGTCCCTGATCCTCGAAAAGACCGGGTTCAAGAGTGGGATGTCTTTGGGTTTGGCCGTTATGGCTGTCGGTGCCATCCTTTTCATTCCTGCAGCTATGGATCGGAATTTTACACTTTTTCTCACCGGCCTTTTCGTTCAAGGTATGGGACTTTCCCTGCTGCAGACAGCGTCCAATCCGTACATATCGGTCATTGGTCCCATCGAAAGCGCGGCGAGCCGAATCAGCATCATGGGCATCTGCAACAAGGTAGCAGGCGCCATCAGTCCGCTTATTCTGGGTGCTATCGTGCTGAGTGATGCCAGCGCCATCGAGTTGCAAATTCAATCTGCGCCCGATGAGGCCACACGCCTTCAACTCCTCCAGGAGCTATCGCAGCGCGTAATCATGCCCTACGGCATAATGGCGGCTGTTCTTATTCTCCTGGCGGTGGGCATTCGCTACTCGACATTACCAGAGATCGACCCGGGAGCAGCGGATGCAGCGGGCACACACGAAGGAAAGACCAGTATCTTCCAGTTCCCACACACGCTTCTTGGGGCGCTCTGCATTTTCGTATACGTTGGTGTCGAGGTGATGGCCGGTGATGTCATTAGCATTTACGGCAAAGCTATTGGGATAAGTCTCGATGATGCCAAGAACTTCACCTCCTACACCTTGTGGTCGATGGTGGCCGGTTACATCCTCGGGATATTCACGATTCCCAAGTGGATCAAACAAGAAAAGGCGTTAGCCATTTCCGCCCTGGTTGGTGTGTTATTCAGCGCAATGGCCTACGCCACCGAAGGGTATACATCGATTGTGTTCATTGCCCTCTTGGGCTTTGCCAATGCACTCATGTGGCCAGCCATCTTTCCGCTGGCTATCGATGGGCTGGGCTCTTTCACCAAGATTGGCTCTGCCTTATTGATTATGGGCATTGCAGGAGGGGCGATCATACCGCAGATCTACGCACGCCTCTCGCCTTCGCTCGGCCCTCCGGCGGCATTCTTCTGGATTGTCGTTCCGTGTTACCTGTACATACTCTACTTTGCCTGGAAAGGGCATCGGGCCGGCAGGGGTCCCGTGGTCAGCGTTGCGTGAGGAGGCGGTCGACGCATTCCATCACTTGTTTTTCACGCGCCTCAAAAGAACCTGACACAACCGTGTACGGAATTCCGCGCTTGTCCAGCTCGGATTTAAAGCGATCATACATCTCCGATCGCTTGGCACCCAGGTCGCGCAATCCATCGGCTACCCAGGGGACATCAATATCGAACAAGAGATACAAGTCATACCGGATCTCTTTCTCCGCTTCGGAAAGCTCGGCTGGCACCTGGTGCAAGTACGTATCGCTGTAAACGGCCGTCGTAATGGCATCCGTATCGCAAAAGAGTACCCGGTTTGCCGTCTTCGCCATCTTTTTCACGCGCGATGCCTGTTCCCGTCCTATCCTGATGATGTCATCGACGGTAAAGTCATTCGACGTGATCATCTCCCTGGCCACTTCCGGTACGTATGACGTTTGATACCGCTCTGCCATCCGCCTGGCCATGGTGGATTTACCGGTGCTCTCAGGCCCGTACAGGCAAACCAATTTCACGACTTGTTCCTTCGCCTCCCGGCGCCATTGCCACAGTCCATACGCAGCAATCAGGCAGAATATAAAGTACTCGATGCCTACCAGGACGATTCCTTTCGAGAAATACAGATAGGTGGCCACGACATCGGCGAGGATCCATGCACCCCAACACTCCACCTTCTTTTGTACCATGAGGTAGGTAGCCGCTATGCTAACCGTCAGCACAAACGAGTCGGCGTAGGGAAAAGCGCTGGGTAGCGGAAAAACGGTGGGCATCCATTCATGCAGGCCGCTGGCAAAATAACCGAACACCACCGTCGCGGCCGCAGTTATCAGCAGCATTAGGCCTGTTCCCTGAATTCCCATCCAGGTTGCGCGAAGTTCACGCCTGCGGTTTTCTTCGCCGGGTTTTGGATGGCTCCATCGCCACCACCCGAGGAGGTTGGTGATGAAGAAGAACACCTGCAGAAACATGTCCGGGTACAATTGCACCTGGTAAAAGAGAAAAAAGAACAGGACTACATTGATGATCCCAATGGGCCAGCTCCAAATATTGCCACGGGCAGAAAGCCAAACGGCCAGGCCTCCTGCCACGGTACCAAAGAATTCAAGATAACTCAGGGGATACCCCCACAGTGTGAAAAAGATACTCTCGTGATCGAAGAAGGACATCAGATCCTACAGCCGGATGCACACGTTCTTGGCCTCGGTAAAGAACCGCATGGCTTCCCAGCCACCCTCGCGCCCAACGCCAGACTGCTTCATCCCTCCAAACGGCGTACGAAGGTCACGGTACAACCAGCAGTTCACCCAGATGATACCGCTTTTCAGCCGGGCCGACACCCGGTGGGCTTTTGTCAGGTGAGTCGTCCATACCGTCGCCGACAGGCCGTAGGTTGTTGCATTGGCCATGGCGATCACCTCATCCTCCGTATCGAACGGCATGATCGTGACAACAGGGCCAAAAATTTCCTCCTGGTTGGTGCGACAATCCTGGGGGAGTCCAACCACTACGGTAGGCTCTACGAAGTATCCCTTTGCGCATCGCCCGGGGATGGTGACACGCTTACCACCCGTAAGGACCTTGCCACCCTCTTGTTGTGCCAGTTCAATGTACGATAGCACTTTGTTCATGTGGCCTTCGGAAACCAATGCGCCAATGCGGGTCTTCTCATCCAGGGGATCGCCCACCACGAGTTCCCTGGTTTTTTCCACGAACTGTTTCACAAAGCGGTCGAACAGCGGACGCTCCACGAAGATGCGAGAGCCACACAGGCAAATTTCGCCCTGGTTGGTGAATGAACTGCTGATCGATGTGCTGACTGCGTTATCGAAATCGGCGTCCGCAAACACGATGTTGGGGTTCTTTCCACCCAGTTCAAGGCTGAGTTTCTTCAGCATAGGCCCGGCGGTCGACATGATCTTCTTCCCTGTAACTGTTCCGCCGGTAAAAGAAATCGCCAGGATGTCCGGGTGTTCCACGATGGCTTGGCCAACCTTGGGCCCAAGGCCTTGGACCACGTTCAGGACGCCGTCGGGCAATCCGGCTTCACGGCAGAGTTTCGTGAAGAGGTAGGCCGTCATCGGCGTAAGCTCGGACGGCTTGGCTACCACCGTACAACCAACGGCCAGTGCGGGTGCAATTTTCCAGGTAAACAGGTAGAGCGGAAGATTCCAGGGTGAAATACAGCCCACCACACCAATCGGCGTGCGAAGTGTGTAGTTGACAGCTTCGGTGCCTGAGGCGTGCGCTTCCGAGGCAACGTGCATGGCAGCGGTAGCGTAGAACCGGATATTCGCCGCCGCCCGGTAAATGTCCATGTTCTTGGCCAGCTTCACCGGCTTTCCCTGGTCAATACACTCGGCCATGGCCAGCGCATCGGCATCGCGGTCGATCAGGTCTGCAATCCGGGCGAGTATGGCATGGCGTTTCTCTGCCAGCAAGGTTGACCAGGCCGGGAAGGCTTCGCGTGCCGCATCAACGGCCACCTGAACATCCTTCGCATCTGAGTCGGGGATGAGGCTGTAGGCTTCGCCCACGGACGGATTGATATTGTCGAGGTAGGCTCCAGAAACCGGGGCCATCCACTGGCCATTGATGTAGTTTGCAATCTTTTCCATTCCAACGATGTCACAGACTGCCCGTGCGTCCGCCGTCTACGGGCAGGTTAATTCCATTGATATAGCTCGCGGCGGGGCTTGCCAGGAAAGCTACCGCGGCGGCAACTTCGGCCGGCGTGGAAATCCTGCCCGCCGGTATTTCGCTGATCATCTCCTCCTTCACCTGCTCAATTGTTTTCTTCTGCTTTGCGGCCCGGTCCCGGAAGATGGCTTCCAGCCGCCCGGTCATGGAAGCACCGGGGAGAACATTGTTCACCGTGATTCCAAATCCACCCAATTCGTTGGCGAGGGTTTTTGACCAGTTGGCGACGGCGCCACGGATCGTATTGGAGACTCCCAGTCCGCGAATGGGGATTTTGACGGAGGTTGAAATGATGTTGATGATGCGGCCGTACTTTTCCTTTTTCATCCCGGGCACCAGGGCCTGAACCAGCACCTGGTTGCACAACAAATGATTGGCAAATGCCTTGGTGAATTCATCCAGCGATGCAGCGAATGCCTGGCCGGCGGGCGGACCACCGGTATTGTTGACGAGTATGTGGGCCACGTGGGAGGCCGTGAATTTTTCCATGGCAGACTGGAGTCGCTCGGGGAAATTGAAGTCGGCCACCAGGGTATCGTGCGTTTGGCCCTTCACCGCGGGGAGTTCCTTGAGGGTTTCCTTTAACTTGACTTTGTCGCGAGACACCAGCGTGACGCTGGCGCCGAGGGCTGCCAATTCCATGGCCGACGCCTTTCCAATCCCCTGTGTGCTGCCGCAAACCACGGCCCTTTTGCCTGTCAGACTGAGTTCCATGGTGATAAAGATAGACTGAAAAGGATTAGCTTTACATACCTAAAGCAGTCGTCCTTATGGCCATTCGCAGACCGTTCAATTTGAAGAAATGGATTGAAGAAAACCGCCATCTGTTAAAGCCCCCGGTTGGGAACAAGAACCTTTACGCGGATGCCGGCGATTACATTGTCATGATCGTCGCCGGGCCAAATGCCCGGAAGGACTACCACTACAACGAGACGGAGGAATTGTATTACCAGCTGGAGGGCAACATTACCGTTCGCATCCAGGAGGATGGTAAAGCCGTCGACATCCCCATCAACGAGGGGGATATGTTTTTGCTGCCTGCACGTGTTCCGCACTCACCGATTCGAACCCCGAATTCCATTGGGCTCGTTATTGAGTGCAAGCGGCAGTCCACGGAAGACGACGGGTTGCTGTGGTTCTGTGAAAAATGCAACAACAAGCTGCACGAATACAAATTCCACCTGAACAATATCGAGACCGACTTCATTCCTCGCTTCCGGGAGTATTACGGATCGAAGGAGATGCGAACCTGCAAGAAGTGCGGTGCCGTGATGGAAGCGGATCCACGGTTTGTATAGTATGACCAAGCCGGAAATTCAGAAACTGCTCCTTGAAAATTACGCCGCCTTCCTGGCGCTGCTGAGGCAAATGCCGGATATCCAGGCGCACATGGCCGCGCCAGGAAAATGGAGTCCTGCCCAGCAGGCAGAGCACCTGGTGAAAAGTGTTCGGCCGGTTGCGCTGGCCTTTATCCTCCCCAAGTTCATGCTTCCGATCCTGTTTGGGCGTTCCAACCGCCCCAGCCGAACCTTTGAAGAACTCGTCTCAAAATACCAGGCCAAGCTTGCAGCCGGAGGCGCTGCCTCCCGTCCGTTTGTTCCCGGCATTCCGCGGAACCTGGAGGGTGTCTATCGCCGCCTTGGAAACACCGTTGATCAGCTCAGCCGGCGGATCAATCGCTTCACCGAGCAGGAACTTGATACCCTCATCCTCCCCCATCCCTTACTGGGCAAGTTGACCTTGCGCGAAATGCTCTACTTTACGGCCTACCACGCCACGCATCATCAACACGCCATCGAAACCACTCACTCCGCTGCCTGACCCGTTCATGAAATACGAATACTCGCTTGCCTTCGCACGTCTCCTGGATCAGCAAGATCCGCTCAAGAAGTACAGAAAGGAATTTTTCATCCCGGAGGTTAACGGCAAGCCTTCCATCTACCTGTGCGGTAATTCATTGGGGCTTGAGCCACGCCGGACAAAGCAATTCCTGCTGGAGGAGTTGACGGATTGGGCTCGACTGGGTGTTGAAGGGCACCTTCACGGGCGCCGTCCATGGCTCTACTACCATCACTTTACAAAGAAACCACTGGCCAAACTGGTGGGGGCAAAACCCGGTGAAGTCGTTGCCATGAATCAGTTGACGGTGAACCTGCATGTCATGCTTACCACGTTCTACCGGCCCGACAAGAAGCGTTTTAAAATCATTACGGAGGCCGGGGCGTTCTCGTCCGATCAGTATGCCGTCGAGTCACAAATCGCATTGCACGGGCTTACCCCGGCGAAGGCGCTTGTAGAAATTGCCCCTCGAAAAGGTGAGCACCACCTTCGAACTTCCGATATCCTTGAGGCCATCAGGCAACATGGCAACGAGTTGGCGTTGGTATTATTTGGAGGCGTACAGTATTATTCCGGTCAGTTCTTCGATCTCCGCTCCATTGCCGCTGCCGCGCACGCGGCCGGTGCGGTGGTCGGCTTCGACCTGGCTCACGCCATAGGAAATGTTCCGCTATCCCTTCACCGCGACAACGTGGATTTTGCCGTGTGGTGCAGCTACAAGTACCTGAACTCAGGGCCGGGCAGCATTGCCGGTGCGTTTGTCCATGAGCGACATGCCCGCAGCAGGCTACCGCGCATGGCCGGCTGGTGGGGCCACCAGGAGCGCGATCGTTTCAAAATGAAGAAGGGGTTCATCGCCATGGACGGCGTAGACGGGTGGCAGCTATCCAATTTCCCCGTGCTGACCGGAGCTGCCCATCTTGCGTCGTTGGAAATATTTTCGGAAGCAGGCATGCCCGCACTCCGAAAGAAGAGTGTCCAGTTGACAGGCTACCTGGCTTACTTGCTCGATACCATTGACCCCAGTGGCCGCCATTATTCTGTCATTACACCGTCTGATAAATCTGCCCGCGGCTGCCAGCTTTCCATCCTGATGAATCATCGTCGGGGCAAGCGGGCGTTCGATGCCATCACAAAACAAGGTGTCATCGCGGATTGGCGCGAGCCGGATGTCATCCGCGTGGCGCCGGTACCCCTGTACAATACTTACGAAGACGTTTACCGCTTCGCAACGATCTTCGCAGAATCGCTGTAGCGCGCTGATTTTCGTCATATGTTTCAACTGCCACCATGGCCAATTTGAGTATCTGAATGTTCCTCCCATGAAGAAAAGACCCACTACCATCAGCATCGTGGGCGCGGGCCTCGTTGGCTCCCTGCTCTCCATTTACCTGGCGCGTCGCGGCTACAAAGTCAGCGTTTACGAGCGTCGTTTCGATATGCGCAAGAACTTCCTGGGTGGCGGGCGTTCCATCAACCTGGCATTGAGCAACCGGGGAATCCGGGCCCTGGAGGAGGTTGGACTGGCGGCTGAAATGAAGAAGCACTCGGTACCGATGCGCGGCAGGCTGATGCATGACGTCCAGGGCAAATTGACCTATCAACCCTACGGCATCACCGGGCAATACATCAATTCCATTTCCCGCAGTGGATTGAACATGTTCCTGATGGATGAGGCGGAACGGCGTGGCGTCGAGTTCTTCTTCGAGCATCGCTGCATTGATGTTAACCTGGAAAAGTCCGAACTAACCTTCGAGTACCAGCACAACACCCGGCATCACCAATCGGATCTCATTATTGGCGCCGATGGAGCCTACAGCGCGATCCGGGCGGCCTTGCAACTAACGGATCGGTTTGAGTACTCGCAGCATTTCATTGAACACGGATACAAGGAATTGCGAATTCCGCCTGGACCCCAGGGTGAATTTCAGCTTGAGAAAGAAGCGCTCCACATCTGGCCGAGGGAGAGCTTCATGCTCATTGCCCTGCCCAACCCGGACGCCACCTACACCGTTACCTTGTTCTTTCCCTTTGAGGGCCCGCAATCGTTCCAGCACCTTCGGACCGACGAGGAGGTGATGGCTTTCTTTTCAAAGACATTTCCGGATGCCACGGCGTTGATGCCTTCGTTGGTGGAGGACTTTCGCGACAACCCCACCTCATCCCTGGTAACCATCCGGTGCACCCCCTGGGTGAAAAACAGTACCATGCTCATCGGCGATGCCGCCCATGGGATTGTACCATTTTATGGACAAGGTATGAATGCCGGGTTCGAGGATTGCGCTGTGCTAAACCAGCTGCTGGACACCCACCAGGATGACTGGAGCAAGGCTGTGCCGGAGTACCAGCGCCTGCGCAAGGCCGATGCCGATGCCATTGCGCAGCTGGCGCTTGACAATTTTGTTGAGATGCGCGACCTGGTAGCAGACCCTGAATTCCTCCTCCGCAAGAAGATCGAAGCAAGGCTCCACGAGCGCTTTCCCCAACAATGGATTCCACTCTACTCCATGGTCACCTTCCACGAAGAAATTCGCTACTCCGAGGCGCTCGAAATGGGACGTCGCCAAAAAGCGATTATGGACAAGGTGATGGAGACACCCGGTATAGCCAAGACGTGGGAATCGCTGAACTTCGCGGAAATCGTCGGTCAGCTTAAGTCGCTTCGATAAGGAGTTTATATTCCTCAAAACGGGCCAGGATGTCACGGACATAGTTCACTGGCTCTTCACACTTGCAATAGCCCGCGACAGCCACAGGGTCTCGATAGTACTTAGGGTTCGACTTTTGGCGCAGGAAGGACTCTACATCTTCCCATCGATTGGGATCCTTGCTGTACTTTTTCGCCAGGTTGCGCGCATCCAATATGTGTGAGAGTCCAGCATTGTAGGATGCCAGCACGTACTTCACGCGTTCGGTCGGATCGCGAACATATTTTGCCCACAAACGATCGAGGTATTTCAGGTATCGAACTCCGGCCCGAAGGCTTTGGTATGGATTGGTCCGATCGACAGCACCAAACTCTGTGGCGGTTGCCGGCATCAATTGCATGAGTCCGACGGCGCCTGCCCAGGACTCCGCATTCGGTCTAAAGTTGGATTCCTGGTAGATGACAGAGGCCAACAGGCGCCAGTCCCAACCCAGGTTCTTTGCCTCGCGCTTGATTTCTTCATCGTAAGGGCTGAGTTTATTGCCACCCAACGAAGAGTATGTGCTGGTCATCCGTATGTGCGACGATCGGGGATTGTTAAAATACTTGTCGTAGACCAACTTGAATCTTCCGCTTTCCTTCTGGCCGGCCAGCCAGGTGTTCACAGCGACCTGCAGATCGGGTGAGTTTTTCCGGACTGCCCATGAAATCTGCTGTGGCAAACTCAGCACCGTATTTACATCGAGGTCAGGATAGTAGATCGCATTGACCATGCCCAGGGTTTGATCGGTAACGGTGAATTCAATTTCCCCTTTCGCCACTTTGGTAATCAGGGATTCTGTCTCAGCCGTGGCGCTGTCTTCCACAATCAGAATATCACCCCCAATCTCCTGTGACAGATTTTGAAGGCGTTGCTTAAAGGAAGACTCATTCATGACATGGACGCTCTTCCCGATCAGCGCTACAGGATCGCGAATGAGCAGGCGCTCTACCCGGGCCGGCGGCATTCTACGCCAGTTGGCCGGCTTACGTTGCACAAGTACCTGGGATGTGGTAAACTGGGCATCGGTGAACGCGAGGTACTCCGTTCGCTCCATCGTGATTGTCAATGGGAACGCAATGAGATCGGCTTCTCCGCGATTCAGCAGGTCTATGGCCCGTTCAATACCACTGATCACCTTGATTTTCAGCTCGACATTCAACTGCCGGGCCAGGCTTTGCAGAAGCTCGTATTCATAGCCCATCGGCTGCCCCCGGTAGATGAAATAGCTGATGGAATTGTTGTCTACAATGGCTTGCAAAAACCCACGTTCCCGAATCTGGGCCAGGTCGATGCTGACTTCGGGGCTTTCCGTAAAGTTAGACTTGTCCGAATTCCAGCGGCAGCCGGAAAGGAGTATGGCAAAAAGCAGCACAAAACGAGCGGTGACTGTTCTTGCCATATCTCAAAATACGGAAAACCCCCAAATAACAAAAGAGGCCTTGTGGGCCCCTTTTGTCGTTGATGGTGCGTAAAATCAATTCGGTCTCAGCACGCCGTTGATCGTGTGCAACACGCCACTGTTGGTCAGGATGTTTGCTGACGTTACAACAGGGTCGGTCACACCTGTATTGGCATCCTGGAGTGTCACAACCAGCGGAGGGCCTGTCACGACACTTGCGGTGATCTTACCGTTGGTAAGCAGTGTTTG
>JAYRXB010000448.1:0-4085 GCA_041917735.1 Cyclobacteriaceae bacterium | reverse complement strand
CTGCCTCCTCCTGGGCCTCCAGTCTCTCCCCCGGATGGTCATGATCCACAAACCGCTCTTGCCATCGCTCGTCATCCGGCAGTTCCTCCGTCATTAGTCGCTTCTTTCGCAGGTGGTTGATGCCCTGCCGGTAGGCAATGGTTGCGATCCATGTGCTCAGCTTCGACTGAAATCCAAACTCCGGGAGCTTCTCATATACCTTCATAAATACGTCCTGGCAGATTTCCTCACGGTCAGCTTCCTCCCGCACAATCCTTGCAACCATATGGCCGACCAGGCGCTCGTGGAGGCGAATCAAGGAGCGAAAGGCCCCCTCGTCTCCCCGAATCACCCTGGAAACCAGGGATTGGTCGTCTGTCATTGTTTGGTTAGACACCCCGTGAAGGTCAAATGTTGCAATTCAAACGTGGAATTCCGTCCGTGGGGGGTCCATTTCAGGGCATTGTTACGACAGTTCAGGGCACTCCGTCAAAAAAGACTCAGGAATCTGCAACATGGCTGCCAAAGAATGTGTCATACGCTTCAAACACCAAGTAGCCATGCAAGACGTATTGATGCCCATTGCCATTTTCGGAAGTTTCGGAACCGCCCTTTATTACTTCACCAAAGTCATGACCGACTACATACTCAAGAAGAAAATGATTGAAAAAGGGTATGTGAATGAAGAAACGCAGTCGATTTTCCGCAACTACCAACAAGATGACAATCGCTACGCTTCATTGAAGTGGGGGCTCATTGCGTTCTTCGGAGGCATTTCGCTGGTGTTGATGGAATACCTCCCCACGCGAGGCGACTCACCGCTTCCCTACGGTTTGTTTGCCATCTCCGTATCCCTGGGCTTCCTCCTGTACTTCGTGCTGATGCGGCGCGAACGGAAATAGAAAGTCAGTTCCAGAATCTTTCAAACCAGGCGCCAACCTAAGGCGTCCAAACCCTGCTGTGCCCTATGCTACGCAATTACATCATCATCGGCGTAAGAAGTCTGCTGCGTCACCGATTCTTTTCCCTCATCAATGTATTTGGGCTGGCTGTATCGATGGCCCTATCGATGTGCATCATCATGTTGGTCGCCGACCAAATGCTGTATGATCGGCACAATACACAGGGCGATCGAATCTACAGGATCAACAGCATAGTCCTGGGTCGCAATGGCGAGCGGTTTAGCGAGCAGTCAACCACCTCCATGCCCTTGCGCGATGAACTTACGCAGAACTACCCGGGCGTATCCAAGGTGGTTCGCTTCAAGCGTGGATTCGGGAATCTCTGGCTTGACCTCGGGCAGAACGTGAACATCCCGGTTGCCGGCTATTTTGCCGATCCTGAAGTATTTGACATGTTCCAATACGAGTTAGAATACGGGGATCCCCGGACCGCACTGGTTGAACCCTACTCCGTGGTGCTTACCCGGGAAACAGCGCGCAAGCTCTTTCGGGAGGAAAACCCCATAGGAGAGTCGTTCAAGGTAGGTGTAGAAGGGCCCTACAAAGTGACCGGAATTCTCAAGGAGACAACGAACAAAACGCACATTGCATTCGACGCGCTCGCCAGCATGTCTACGGTAAAGAGCCTGGCGGCAGCTAAACAGCGCAATCGGGGCATTGAGGGCGAAGCCTCCCACCACAATCTCGATAACTGGTATGACTACTGGGGAGGCTGGGCCTATGTCCTGCTTGAAGAAGGAAAAACACTCGACGATATCCAGCCTCACCTGAACGCAATCGCCCGGACGCACAACGACGCCATTACCAACCCGGATACGCAGCACGGCGTCGAATACCATCCACAGGCCCTCATGGCCATCACCCCGGGAACGGTTATCAACAACGCCATCGGGCCGGTACTCCCCTGGTTCTTTGTGTATTTCTTTATCGGGCTGGCAGCGGTGGTTTTGCTCACTTCCTGCTTCAACTTCACCAATCTTTCCATCGCACGTTCCCTTACCCGCGCCCGCGAAATCGGTGTACGAAAAGTCACGGGAGCAGCCCGTTGGCAAATCTTTACTCAATTTCTGACGGAGTCCGTATTGGTGTCACTCGTCGCTCTTGTGCTGGCGGTGCTGCTGTTGGTTGCCCTCAAGCCATTGATGCTTCAGCTGAGTTTCGCCCGACTCCTGCATTGGGACCTGGCTATAAATATTACCGTTGCCCTGATTTTCTTCCTTTTTGCCGTCACCGTTGGAGTTGTTGCCGGGCTTTTTCCGGCTGCTGTCCTCAGTGGCTTTCAGCCCGTCAAGGTGTTGAAGAACCTGAATACCTTGCGCCTGTTCTCCGGGATTCGTATTCGAAAAGCACTTCTTGTCGCTCAATTCACCTTTTCGTTGGTCTTCATTCTCTCCGTAATCGTGGTGTTCAACCAGCTACAACTGTTCCTGAGGGCTGATCACGGATTCAGTATGGAAAACAAGGTCATTGTAAGCCTGAACAATGCCAATCCGGAAACGCTGAAGTCCGCGCTTACCCGGCAGGGTAACATTGAAAGTGTCAGTGCCGCTTCACACCTACCCGCTGCGGGATTCAACTTTGGATCAAGTTATAAGAAATCCCTGGAAGAGAAGGAATGGACAGACGTTTCCTATTTCAGTGTGGATGAAGACTACCTGGGCCATATGGGAGTCTCACTCCAGGCCGGTCGTTTCTTTCGCGGGGAAGACGGTGCCTCCAACAAGAACTTTATTGTCTTGAACGAATCGGCGGTAGAGGCCTTTCATTTCAGCAGCCCGGAAGATGCCCTCGGGCAGGAACTCATCGCGCGGTCCGACTCCAGCAGGTTGCAAATCATCGGAATCGTGAAAAACTACAACCATGAAATGCTGATGGAGAAACTGACTCCGATGGCGTTAATCTGCAATCCGGATGAATTCAGGATCCTCCAGGTTACGTACACCGGAACCTTTGAGGCAGCAGGGAAAACCATCGAATCGGAGTGGGCCAAGATCAATCCATCGCTTCAGGTGGACTACAAGGACTTTTCCGTTGAAGTGCACAAGATTTACGACGTACTTTTCGGCGACCTGGTGAGTTTATTGGGGTTGATTTCCGTACTAGCCATCTTCATCTCGTGCCTTGGGCTACTGGGAATGGCCACGTATGCCACAGAAACCCGGCTCAAGGAGATCTCCATTCGCAAAGTATTGGGCAGTACCAATGGGTCGCTGGTATACTTGCTGTCCAGGGGGTTCGTCGGAATTCTGGTCCTTGCAATCGTGCTGGCCGTACCGGCGGCTTACTTCATCAACAACCTGTGGTTGGAGCAGCTGGCCTACCACGTTACGGTGGACTTGCCTACGATCGGGCTGGGTGTGCTGGCGTTACTTTTCTTTGGCGTGTTGACCATCGGATCTCAAACCCTACGGGCTACCTTTGTCAATCCGGTGGAAAACCTGAAGAGCGAGTAAATCACATGTTGAGATACTTCATCAGCATCTCCAGGCGTTCTTTGCTGTCGTCATCACGGGGCTCTTCCTGGTAGCGGCCAATAACCCGGTAACCAAATCGCTCAAGGGTGGCTACAATACGCGATAAGTCCAGTTGATTGATCTTGAGTGTCAGCTTGATTTTGCCTTTGTCGAGCGCGTCCTCTACCATGGTACTGCTGATAATCTTCGCATTGTTTTCTTCAACATACCGGCTGATTTCCGCCAGCGAATAATCAATCAGGTCCATCGATAAAACCAGGATTCCTCCGGGCATCTGCACCGAGGCTGACTGGGCAAAGGACGCCATGATATCCTGCACCGTAATGATTCCGGCATACTGTCCCTCTTCGTTAAGAACAGCTACAATATTGAGCTTGTGCTCCCCGGCAACCCGGAGGATATCGAAGAAGTGTGACTCCATGGAAACCGTGCAGCCTTTGCCAACCAGCGCAAAGGATCCGACATTCTTTTCAATGTCATTGGTTTCCATGATGATCTCTTCCGAAATAAACCCCTGGAGCGATCCTTCGTCAACGACCGGGAGGTAATTGCAACGAAATTCCTCCATCCACACAATGGCCTTGTGGGCATCGTCCGTCACTTTAAGCGGCGGGATCATGTGGTTGATAAGTTCGGCAGCAATCATGCGGCGTGGCGGTTGAGAAATTGT
>JAYRXB010000447.1:0-1607 GCA_041917735.1 Cyclobacteriaceae bacterium | reverse complement strand
GTGCCCGGTCCGCGGTCAACGCCCCCAACGCTAAAGCCAAGAAGGAAGCGCTGGGTCGCCGCAGCTTGCCGCTGGGCGCTCTCGGGTCCGGATCAGACTATACGCCCTTCATCCAGCACCTGGGAATTCCGTCGCTGAACATTGGCTATGGCGGAGAAGGTGGTGGTGGCGTTTATCACAGCAACTACGACACGTACGATCACTACAAGCGTTTTGGAGACCCCAAACTTGACTACGGTGTCGCGCTCGCCAAGACCGCGGGAAGAACCGCACTCCGGCTGGCCAATGCCGACGTGCTCCCCTTCGACTTCAAGGGTTTTCACCGGACCGTGAATGGATACATGACCGAAGTAACTGCCCTCCTGGAATCCATGCGTGAGGCAACAGAAGTGGAGAACCAACTGATCCGGGAGAATCGCTACACCCAGGCAGCCGACCCAACGGTGAAGTTCATACCACCGTCTGCCAAAGACGCCGTACCCTACCTCAATTTCGCCAGTCTGCAGAATGCCCTCTCAGCACTCGAAAAAAGCGCTAACCAGTTTGCAGAACTGGCGATGGCTAACCCCAAACCCAACACGAACCTGAATCAACTCAACCAGATTCTGTACCAGGCTGAACAAAAGCTGCTGTCCGGGACGGGACTCCCCCGCCGCCCGTGGTTCAAGCACACGATTTATGCGCCCGGGTTCTACACAGGCTATGGGGTAAAGACGCTACCAGGCGTTCGCGAGGCGATTGAGCAACGGAACTGGAAAGAAGCCCAGGAGCAGATTGAAATTGCTGCGGGAACACTGACGGAGTATACGAAGCAGGTGGATGCGGCAGCGAAAATTCTAATGCTTAGGTGAGAAGCTAGAATAGAACTAAGGAACTGGAACTCGGAACTCAGAACTCGGAACTTAACCGTAACCCATGAAACGAATATTCTCCCTCATCTTCCTTACCTGCGCCCTCTTCACCTCCTGGGCTCAGTTGCCTCAAAAGAACTATGCCCTGACCAACGCCAATCTCTTCAATGGCGTTGACAACCGGATTACCGCCGGCGCGGTGATCTATGTGAGGGGTGGAAGAGTTGAAAAGATCGGCAAGGCCGGGGAGGCGATTCCGAAGGACTACGAGGTTATCGACTGCCAGAACAACTATGTTGTCCCTGGCCTGATGGATGTGCACACGCACATCGACAACCTGGAAAGCGCCAAGCGTGCGCTCATGTCTGGCGTCACAACGTTTCGCACGGCAGGCGTGAGTGCCTACCAGGACGTTTCCCTGCGCGAGCTGGCCAAAGCTAACCGGGTAGCAGGACCGGATGTCGTCCCCGCCGGGGTGTACGTGACCCCCAGCCCGGGAGGCACCATCCTGGCCGATCCACGACTCGGCGCCCTGATCAACGGCGCCAATACCGATGAGGAGTTGCGGCTCCTGGTGAACGTCAACATCGACCGCGGTGCCGAAGTCATTAAGACACGGGGCACCGAACGCGCCGGACTGCCGGAGACGGACCCCCGGCAACAATCGTACAACCAGCACCAGCTTAAGGTCATCATCGATGAGGCCGCCAAGCGCAATGTGCCGGTCATGATTCACGCGCACGGCGACGAAGGTGC
>JAYRXB010000446.1:0-8149 GCA_041917735.1 Cyclobacteriaceae bacterium | reverse complement strand
GACATGACTTCAAACATGCTGGGCGGGATATATCCGCCCAGGAACCGCATGATGTTGTCGCGGTCGATGGCCGGGAAGTAAGTCGAGATGTAGGGAATGAGCGTGAACAGGAAAATGATCGTGGGAAAAATGGCAAGGACGAAGTTGTAGGCTACGCCGTTCGCGCGGTCCATGATTTCATCCTTTTCCAGGTTGGCGGCGAAAATTTTCGCAAACCGATACAAGGACAGGTTGTCTCCCGGCAGCCGGATCTTCTTCATGCGGCTACGCAAGGTGCGTACCGTGGGTAGCTGAAGGACACGCTTCCAAAGGGAAAACTTCATGATCCGAAATAGGGTTCGAGCACTTTTTGAAATGCCTCCGGGGGGCGGCACGGCCGACCAGTCTTCTGGTTGACAAACGCGAGCAATGTTTCCCCGCGGTGTATCAGCACATCCCGTTCGTTGTAAATCTCATAGCGGAACCGAATCCGAACCGATGGCTTTTCCGGAATGGTTACCTTCACCCGAAGCAATTCATCGTACAATGCCGGCGACAGAAACTCCGAATGATTCTCCAGAACCGGCATGATGATTCCCATGGCCTCCAGTTCCTTATACGTCAGTCCCAGCTGCCGCAGGCTTTCTACGCGGCCTACTTCATAGTACATGGCATAGTTGCCATAGTACACGTATTGCATTTGGTCCGTTTCGCTGTAGCGAACGCGTATGCGTGTCTCCGAGGTATACACAGTGGAAAATTACGATGATCCCGACAAAAAACCGGCTGGTCGCCCCTTTACTTCTTTTTGGCGCGTTCGGCGGCCCCTTTTCGCTGCTCAATGGTGAGTGCCCGTTGGTACCGCGATGCATTCTGGTTGTGCTCCCGAAGGGTACGCGCGAAGTTGTGATATCCCGAAAAATCCTCCCGTGCACACATGTACAGGAAATCGTGCTGCGTCGGATTCAACACAGCATCGATGTTGGCAATGGAGGGCATATTGATCGGTCCAGGGGGAAGGCCCGTGCGCTTGTAGGTATTGTAGGGCGAGTCAATCTCCTTGTGCTTGTCGAGCACACGCTTGATGGTAAAGTCGCCCGCGGCATACACCAGTGTTGGGTCAGCCTGCAAGGGGATACTCTTTCTTAATCGGTTTAAGTACAAGCCTGCCACGATGGGCGCCTCATCCCCCTTGATCGTTTCTGCTTGTACAATGGAGGCCAAAACCGATACTTCGATCGGCGTAAGTCCCAAAGCCGACGCTTTGGCTTTGCGGTCTTCCGTCCAAAATCGCTTGTACTCGCTGTTCATGCGTTCTATCAACTCATCGGGGACCACGTTAAAGTAGACTTCATACGTGTTGGGAATAAACATCGCCAGGATATTCTCACGCGTGAACCCCTGGTTATTTGAACGTACAAAGGCGTCCAGCGCTTCAGAAAACTCTTCTTCTGTAACGCCAATATTCCGTGTGATTCGTTCACCGAGGTCACGAAGCAATCGAACATTGGTGATGGTGATGGATACCGCTTCTCTCCGGCCACCCATTAGTGCGTCGATGGCTTGCAGGTTCGTCATGTCCCGCCGAAGGAGGTACCGTCCGGGCTGAATCTTCCTGTCGAAATTCTTCATCCGGGCCAGGAAACCAAATGATACCATGTCATTGACATATCGTTGCTCGTGCAGATCGGTCAACACGTCGCGATACGTGCTGCCTGATTTGATCACAAACAACCGGTCTGACGAATCAACCAGGATGTTGGGGGTGTAAATGATCTGGTAGAAATAGAAAACAAAGGTGATGAGCAGCGTGGACCCCACCAGGAACACGATCATCTTTACTTTCTTGAACTCGGCCATAGAAGGCGCAAAAATAGTAAAAGCACGTGGGATAGAAAGCGTTAGTTTTGCGGAAGCCATGGCGTGCCCGTTACTCCCCATTCATCCGATAAATCCGGAGCCAAGGAAGGTTGCTCAGGTCGTGGATGTGCTCCACAGCGGCGGTGTGATCATCTATCCAACCGACACCGTATACGGAATCGGCTGCGACCTCATGAACCGGAAAGCCATCGACCGGCTCGTGCAAATCGTTGGCGTGAAGCCACAAAAATTCCAGTTGTCGTTTATCTGCTCTGACATCAGCCAGGTGGCACAGTTTGTTCTGCCACTTTCGTCTTCGCACTTCAAGATGCTGAAGCAAACATTGCCGGGACCATTTACCTACATCCTGCCCGCCGGCGCCATGGTGCCGAAGATCATGGGGGTAAACAAGAAAACGGTGGGTATTCGGATTCCCGATCACGCCGTACCGCACGACATGGTGGTCGCGTTGGGTCACCCGATCGTGTCAGCTTCCGTAAAGGATCCTGATCCGATGAAGGAATACACCACCGACCCGGAGGAAATTTATCAGATGTTTAAACACCGGGTGGATCTCGCTATTGACAGTGGAGTGAGCGGGAACACGCCGTCCACCGTAGTTGACCTTACTTCAGGCGATGCGGTGATCACACGTCAGGGTCTGGGGCAGTTTCCGTTCTGATCATGCGCAAGCTGCTGATCGAATCTCACTTTCTTCCCAGCATGGAATACTTCTGTGCGCTCCGGCCTTATGAAGACATTTGGATTGAAGCGCATGAGCACTACGTGAAGCAATCCTACCGGAACCGGTGTTACTTGCTCGCCGTGAACGGAGTGGAGCGTCATACGATTCCGCTCACGGGCAAACACGGCAAAGTACCGATCGGTGAGGTGCGAATTGATTACTCCGTGCGATGGCAGGCCAATCTTTGGCGCACCATCCAAAGCGCATATGCCCATGCTCCCTATTTTGAGCACTATCGCGATGATCTTCATGCGTCACTTTTCGCATCGCACTCGCATTTGCTGGACCTTAACCTCAGCGTGCTGTCAATGTGTCTGAAATGGTTGGGATGGAGCAAATTGATTGCTATGAGCCCTTCCTACATGCAAGAAACCGATCGGGAGGACCTGCGGAACGTACTATCTGACAAGGTTGATTTCCGAAACCGGCCATTTTTGCGGGTTATCCCCTACCAGCAAGTGTTTGGCAATGCTTTTGTGCCAAACTTGAGTATCCTCGACCTGGTATGTTGTGTGGGGCCGGATGCCGGTCGCTACCTCTCCGGGAGCGCGGTCGTGGAGGCGAACAAATAAAATTGCCCAAGCGTTAATACAAGGAACTGCCCGAAACGGAGACCCTTCCGGGGACGTGCGCCCCGGTTGCATATGAGTCAACGTCCGGCTACATTTATAAAACTTTAAAACCCGAATTCCCTGATGGAAGCAAAATTCTCTAACCGCGTAAAAGAGGTGATCTCCCTCAGCCGGGAAGAAGCATTACGGTTGGGACATGATTATATCGGGACCGAGCACCTCATCCTGGGAATGATCCGGGAAGGCGAAGGTGTTGCGGTTGGCGTGCTGAAAAAACTCGGCGTGCCCATCGATGAATTGCGCAACGAGATTGAAAAGGTGTCGAAGGGCACGGCCACGCACCAGGTCAAGAACCTCTCCAACATCCCGCTCACGCGCGCATCGGAAAAGGTTTTGAAGATCACGTACCTCGAGGCCAAGGTTTTCAAGGCCCAATTGATCGGAACAGAACACCTGTTGCTTTCCATACTCCGGGATCCCGACAACCTTGCGACCCAGATACTAAACAAGTTCGACGTCAGCTATGATGTCGTAAAAGAAATGCTGGAATACCAAAACGATCAACCTACCGCCTCCTCCGACACGGACGATCCGGATGACGACTCCTCCAAAATGTTTGGCGCAGGGGGCGGCGCTGGGGCCGGCGGTGCGGGCAAGGAGAAGAAGGGCGCTGAAAAATCGCGCACTCCGGTACTGGACAACTTCGGTCGCGACTTGACAAAACTCGCGGAAGAAAATAAACTGGACCCCATCGTGGGCCGCGAAAAGGAAATCGAGCGCGTTGCACAGATCCTTTCGCGCCGCAAAAAAAATAACCCGATTCTAATCGGCGAACCCGGTGTGGGTAAGACCGCCATCGCCGAAGGTCTCGCACTCCGGATTATTCAGAAGAAAGTATCCCGGGTGCTGTTTGGCAAGCGTGTTGTCACCCTTGATCTCGCCTCGCTGGTAGCCGGAACCAAGTACCGCGGACAGTTTGAAGAGCGCATGAAGGCCGTGATGAACGAGCTAGAGAAGTCGCAGGATGTCATCCTTTTCATCGACGAGCTGCATACCATCGTAGGCGCAGGCGGCGCCTCAGGCTCGCTGGACGCCTCCAACATGTTCAAGCCGGCGTTGGCCCGCGGCGAAATTCAATGCATTGGCGCGACAACACTGGACGAATACCGTCAGTACATCGAGAAGGACGGCGCGTTGGCCCGTCGCTTTCAAATGGTCATGGTTGACTCCACCACCGTGGAAGAAACCATCCAGATCCTGGAGAACATCAAGGAAAAATACGAGGATCACCACCACGTCAACTATACCAAGGAGGCCATTACGGCTTGCGTGCGGTTATCCGACCGTTACATCAGCGACCGCTTCCTCCCGGACAAAGCGATCGACGTTCTCGACGAAGCCGGTGCGCGCGTGCACATTAACAATATCCACGTGCCGGAAGAAATCGTGAAGTTTGAAGAGGCCATCGAGGACGTGAAGAAGGAAAAGAACCGTGTGGTCAAAAGCCAGAAGTACGAAGAGGCGGCTCAACTGCGCGACAAGGAAAAGAAGCTGATTGAACAGCTTGACCTGGCGAAGGCACGGTGGGAAGAAAAGACCCGTACGGAAAAATATACGGTGACGGAAGACAACGTGGCTGATGTCATTGGCATGATGACCGGCATTCCGACCAATCGGATTGCGCAAAAGGAAAGCAACAAGTTGCTGGGCATGGCCACCGAACTCAGTGGTAAAGTGATTGGACAGGAAGAAGCGATCAAGAAACTTTCGAAGGCCATCCAGCGCACACGGGTTGGATTGAAAGATCCCAAGAAACCCATCGGGTCGTTTGTGTTCCTTGGGCCGACCGGCGTAGGCAAAACTGAACTTGCAAAAGTTCTGGCTACCTATTTGTTCGACAAGGAAGATGCCTTGATCCGTATCGACATGAGCGAATACATGGAGAAATTCTCCGTATCGCGACTGGTGGGCGCGCCTCCCGGCTATGTTGGATATGAAGAAGGCGGTCAACTCACAGAAAAGGTGCGCAGGAAGCCTTACAGCGTCGTATTGCTTGATGAAATAGAGAAGGCTCACCCGGACGTATTCAACATCCTCTTGCAGGTCCTGGACGACGGCATCCTCACGGATGGACTCGGTCGTCGGGTGGATTTCCGCAATACCATCATCATCATGACGTCCAACATCGGCGTTCGTGACCTTAAGGACTACGGATCAGGAATCGGCTTTGCCACCAAGGCGAAGCAGGCCAGCGAAGAGGAGATGATGAAGAGCACCATTCAAAGTGCCCTGAAGAAGGCGTTTTCACCGGAATTCCTCAATCGCCTCGACGACGTGATTGTGTTCAATTCCCTGCAACGCGAACACATTCACAAGATCATTGACATCACGCTGTCGAAGCTCTTTGCCCGGATTCTGTCCATCGGCTACCACGTTGAGCTCACGGACAAGGCCAAGGATTTTCTTTCGGAAAAAGGATACGACCAGCAGTTTGGCGCGCGGCCATTGAACCGCGCGATTCAGAAGTACCTGGAAGACCCTGTAGCCGAAGAGATCCTGAAAGGTGAAGTAGAAGAGGGCGGCACGATACTGGCGGATTACGATGGTAAGGGAGAATCGCTGACCATCAAGGTGAAGAAGCCCAAGGCCTCGAAGGAAAAAAACTAACACAGAATGTGTTGAATCGCAAAGGCATCCCTACCGGATGCCTTTGTTGTTAATAGGCCCCGGAGAATTTCCGGAGAAACCACTCAACACTCACCAGAAGCAACAACATGAAGAATACAGCTTTGATGTTGATCAGCGGATTGTAGCTCTCCTCCGTGTGCAGCGTGGAAGTGGCTTCCTGTGACGTCAAATCCGAGGCCAGTTTATCCAACTCGGTAGACCGGTAAAATTTGCCTTCTGTTCCCTGCGCCAGCTTCCGCAGCAAACCAAAGTCGGCGGTGAGGTTTCTTGACTCCTGGCTCTGCTCGACTACCAGGAACTCGCCGCTGGCGGTTTCGCGTTTGCCCCCAATGTCGGTAGACGCAGAAAACGCATAAATGCCTTCCGGAAGTCCTCCCATGCGATAGCGACTGCCTGCACCAGGTCCCGTCACGTACCGGTACTGCAAGGCTGCTCCACTCTCGCCTTTGACCTGGATGTCCACCGTATTTCCATAGACCGGCTCAAACAATTCGTTGTATACCTGGCTCTCCAGGATGGCAGGACCATCGCTGCTGAATTCCTGTTGAATGGGGAATACCCTGAACCGCTTACGATCATCCCGGGTACTCAGGTATTGAAGCAGTTTCGACATCCACTCATCAAAACCTGCTGTTCTGCCGGTTTCCTGGTATTCGTTCAGGCGCCATCGCCAGATACCGTCTCCCATGAGAACACCCCATTTTCGAGCATCCTGATCCATGGTAAAGAGCAGTGGCCGCTCCATAACGAGGTTGCCAATCTGCTGGAACAGAATGATCCGGGCCCCCGCCGGGAACGTGAATTTTCCAAACGGTGTGGAGACCGGCGGGTATCGTGCAACCAAAGGCCCGAGCTCCTGCGAAAATCCAAGGTCCTGAAATGCGGCATTTAGCACGGGCTGAACTTCGTCCCGCTGTGCCGAAGGTTCAAACGTGACCGGAATCCCTACCTGACCCAACGCACGAAGCTGCGTCTGTTCGCCGATCATGACCAGGGCAGGAACCTTCGCGCGCAGAAAGTTGGTCAGCAGGCCTGTCGTCCGACCTTGATTGTCCGGTGACTGGTGGGCTATCAGCAAGTCAATCTCTTTCGGGTCAAGCGCGGAAGGGCTCAATTCCTTGACACCAGGGATATGAACCAGGAACTCGTAGTTGGGATTTTTTTCTACCACCGAACGCAACGCCTTGATATCCGGGTGGGGAGCGGCGGCCAGTACAACCACTTTTCGCTTACCCTCCACCACTTCGACGAAGGCAGATCCCCTGTTGTTGTTGGTATTTGCTTCTCGACCGTGTTGACTGACCCGAATTTCCAACCGTTGCATGCCCGGCTTAACAGCATCCAGCTGAAAGTCGAATTCCAGCAGCGCACGGTTGCCACTATTCCGGGTTTGTTGTTGGATTACCACGCCTTGCTGTCGAACGCTCACGGTAACTTCTTCATTGGGCAGTGCATTAACACCCACTTCAGCCCGAAGCGGATACTTGTTCCCCTGATAGACGACCCGGTTGTAGGCAACGTTCTTCAGTACAAGGTCTGCGCGCTGCACGGTATCCCCCACGCCGACTGTATACACGGGGACGCGCAATGGCTGATAAAGCGGTGACATGCCTCCATTGTAAATTCCATCGGAGATCAGCACAATAGCACCCAGGTTGCGACCTTCGAACCGGTTGGTCACTTGCTTGAGGGCCGTGGCCAGGTCAGACGAACCGTGCGCAAATGCCATTTTCATCTTCCCAGTCCCGTCCAACGCGCTGAATTCAACTTGCCAATCACTGTTACGGATTGACTCCGTGGTGCGCTCGATCGCTGCTATCAACTGGGTGGTGTCTGTTGACTCCCGGATCGATCGAGAATTATCCACGAGGAACACCAGTGCAGGCTTTTCCTCAGTATGCGTAAACTGCCGCAGCACCGGGCCAAGCATCAGCACCAGGAGTGCCGTAGCAAGGATGGCACGAAAGCCAAACAAGATTCGGTTTGTCGTTTTGCTCCAGCTGTACCGGGCGGTGTAGAGGATCCAGGCATAGCCAATGCCAACTGCCAGGCACAGTACCAGGTAGCCGTAGGAGTAGTCGAGCAGAAGTCTTTGCATGGAAGGCGGTAGGTGCTAATATCCGTACTTTTCCTTCCACAAATTGCGAAGGAAGCTTCTGAGTTCATCTTCCCGCGGATTTCGTCCCGGATCATAGAATCTTGTACCGCGAATCGCGTCAGGGAGGAACTCCATGTTCACAAAATTACCCTCGAAGCCATGTGCATATTGATACTCCTTACCATAACCCAACTCCTTCATTAGTTT
>JAYRXB010000445.1:0-3061 GCA_041917735.1 Cyclobacteriaceae bacterium | reverse complement strand
TTGGTTAAGCGCACAGACCTCAAGCTGGAATTTAACCTGACCGAAGACGTGGAAGTCGAGTGGGCCGGGCATCCAAACTGGTTCTTCCGTATCAGCAAGTATACGATGCCGATGATCAAGAGTCGCTACATTCCCGAGTCCCGGTTCCTCTCCGAATTCCGCCAGTACCCGTCCGACCTGGAGAATTATGTGCTCAAGCCGCTGTTTTCTTTTTCCGGTAGTGGCGTCATATTCCACGTCACAATCGACGACATCGAGCGGATACCGGATCACGAGCGTCCAAACTACATGCTTCAGCACAAGGTGCAGTACCTGCCCGTGGTGCAGGCGCCCGATGGGCTCGTGAAAGTGGAAATCCGGTTGCTCTACCTGTGGGAACCAGGTGCGCCGCGTCCCCGCCTGGTTACCAACCTGGCGCGCCTCAGCCGCGGCGAGATGATCGGGGTGAAGTACAACAAGGATAAGACGTGGGTGGGTGGGTCAGTTTGTTTCTTCGAGTCCTAGCGGACTTGTTGCGTCCCGCCACCTCACCAGGGCTATAGCTTCTTGGCGCGCTCCCAATACAGATCCATTTCCGCGAGCGTCATTTCGCCCAGCTTCTTGCCGTCTTTTGCTGACTCAGTTTCCAGGAACTGAAAGCGGCGGATGAATTTCTTGTTGGTGCGCTCCAGCGCTTCTTCCGGGTCGATGTTGATGAAGCGGGCGTAATTGACCAACGAGAAAAGCAGGTCTCCGAACTCCGACTGTACGCGCGCCATATCAAGGGGAGCGCCCTGGTCGGTCCGGAACTCCTTCTTGAATTCAGCCATTTCTTCTTCCACCTTTTCCCAGACCTGTTCCTTTTTCTCCCAGTCGAACCCAACGCCACGCGCTTTGTCCTGGATCCGGATGGCCTTTACCATGGCGGGTAGGGAGGTCGGTACACCTTCCAGGACACTCTTGTTGCCGGTTTTCAGTTTGATCTTCTCCCAGTTCGCCTTTACCGTTGCTTCATCATCAGCTACCACGTCGCCATACACGTGCGGATGCCGCTCGACAAGCTTGTCGCAGATGGCATGCAGTACATCGGCGACCGTGAACTGACCTTTCTCCTCCGCGATGCGGGCATAGAAGACATTGTGGAGCATGAGGTCGCCCAACTCTTTCTTCACTTCCGGAACGTCGTTATCGAGTATGGCGTCGGAGAGTTCGTACGTTTCTTCCACCGTGAGATGCCGCAGGGTTTCCCAGGTCTGTTTCTTGTCCCACGGGCAGTTTTCCCGCAGCTCGTTCATGACCGTGAGCAGGCGGTCGAAGGCCTTGAGTTTTTCTTCGCGACGGGTATCGGGGGCGGAAAGAGGTTTCTTCATAGGCTGGAAACTTAACGGGCGGCGGGTGTGTTTTTAAATTAACTTTGGACCCAAGTTCCGGTTAGCCATTCGTCATTCCAAATCGAAGCATAGCCATGATGACCTTCCTGTTTGCTTTGGGCGTTTTCGCCCTGTTTTTCGCCCTCATGTCGGTGCGTTTGTTTTTTGTCAAGAATGGGGAATTCCGGGGAACCTGTGCTACGCAGAGCCCTTACCTGGCGAAGGAGGGAATTGTTTGCGGGTATTGTGGTAAAACCATCGGGGAAGGGGAGTCGTGCCCGAATGCGGATACGGTTGACCCTACGCTTGCACCACTTCCTACTGTGAAGGCACAGGAATAGCCGTACATTTCCTAACCTACTCGATTTGTTGTCCGGCTGACAATCCAAACCAAGACGTTGTGACTCTAATCAAATCCATCTCCGGCATCCGTGGTACCATCGGCGGTGCCCCGGGCAACGCGCTAACACCTGTCGATGTCGTCAAGTATGCAGCCGCATTCGGCACGTGGATCATTGCGCGCAAAGGGAAGAAAGTGGTCATCGGTCGCGATGCACGGATTTCCGGCGAAATGGTTAGCTCCCTGGTAGCGTCGACGCTCCAGGGATTGGGGCTGGACGTCGTGGACCTCGGGCTGTCCACCACGCCTACCGTGGAAATCGCTGTTCCGCGCGAAAAAGCAGGCGGCGGCATTATCCTCACCGCCAGCCATAATCCCATTCAGTGGAATGCGCTGAAGCTTCTCAACGAGAAGGGAGAGTTCATTTCCGCCGCCGATGGGCAGGAGGTGCTGAACCTGGCAGCGAAGGATTCATTTTCATTCGCCGATGTGCTCAAGCTTGGCTCTTACGTCCGGCGCGAGGACTACATCGCGAAACACATCGACCTGATTTTGAAGCATAAATTGGTCGATGCGAAGGCGATCCGGAAAGCGAAATTCAGTGTGGTGGTTGATGCGGTAAACTCGACCGGAGGCATTGCCGTGCCGGCGTTGCTCAGGGCGCTTGGCGTTTCAAAAGTCAAGGTGCTCTACGGCGAACCCACGGGAAAATTCCCACACAACCCGGAGCCCCTGCCAGAGAACATCAAGGCGATCTGCAATGCGGTGAAGAAGGGCAAACACGACCTCGGCATTGTGGTGGATCCGGATGTTGACCGGTTGGCTCTCGTGCAGGAAGATGGCAAACCCTTCGGGGAAGAGTATACCTTGGTGGCGGTGGCAGACTATGTGCTGAGCCGCAAGAAGGGCAACACGGTTTCCAACCTCTCGTCATCGCGCGCACTCCGTGACGTGACAGAACGCGCGGGAGGCAAGTATGCCGCAGCTCCGGTTGGCGAAGTCAACGTCGTGACTGCCATGAAAGAGATGAAGGCGGTCATTGGTGGTGAAGGCAACGGCGGAATCATTGTTCCGGACCTTCACTATGGACGCGATGCACTCATCGGCATTGCGCTGTTCCTTACACACCTGGCCCGCACCGGAATGAGCGCGTCTCAACTGCGTGCGTCCTATCCACCCTATTTTATCTCCAAAAACAAGATTGAGCTCACGCCGAACATCAACGTAGACAAGGTGCTGGATGCTGTGAAGACGAAATATGCGATGGAACGGATAAACACCATCGATGGAGTGAAAATTGACTTTGAAAAGGAGAAGGAGTGGGTTCACCTGCGAAAGTCAAATACAGAGCCCATCATACGCATCTATGCAG
>JAYRXB010000444.1:0-13456 GCA_041917735.1 Cyclobacteriaceae bacterium | reverse complement strand
CTGGTGGATTCTGAAGCAGTTTTACCAAAAGGGACTGCTCTACAAAGGATACACCATTCAGCCGTATTCTCCCTCCGACGGAACCGGGCTGAGTTCCCACGAATTGAATCAGCCGGGGTGTTACAAGGATGTGAAGGATACGTCGATTGTGGCCCAATTCAAGGTAATCCGTGACGAGAATTCAGCTTTCCTGTTTTCGGAAAACAACGACGTGTACATCCTGGCCTGGACCACTACGCCCTGGACCCTGCCTTCCAATACGGCACTGGCGGTTGGCGCGAAGATTCCCTATGTGCTGGTGTCCACGTACAATCCGTACACCTTCAAGCCGGTGAGTGTCGTGTTGGCCAAGGATCTCTTGGGTAAGTATTTCTCCGAGAAGAATAAGGATCTCCGGTTGGAGGACTATCAACCTGGCGCCAAAGCGATCCCGTTTCGTGTGGACCAGGAATTCCCCGGGAGTAAACTTGTAAGACTCCGCTACGAGCAGCTAATGCCGTACCTGAAGCCGCTCGTTGATGCCGACAAGGCGTTCCGGGTGGTAGCCGGCGACTTTGTCACTACGGAAGACGGAACCGGCGTGGTGCATACATCGCCGACGTTCGGCGCAGATGACTTTCGCGTTGCGAAACAGCACGGTATTCCGCCGCTCACCGTTCGGGATGAAGCCGGCAATGAGGTGCCTACCGTAGACAAAAAAGGAAAGTTTGTTCGCGAGATCGGGAGTCGCCTCATGGAGGGCATTGCACAGTATAAGATCAAGACGCACAAGCCCCTGGGTGAGAATGAGTTTTATGTCAAGAACTATACGGATGAGGATGAGTCGCATCCCGACTACAAAACCACGGATGTCATCATCTCCATCATCCTGAAAGAAGAGAACAAAGCGTTCAAGGTCGAGAAGTACGAACACACGTATCCGCACTCCTGGCGTACCGACAAGCCCGTGCTGTACTACCCACTGGATGCGTGGTTCATCCGGACAACCGCGCTCAAGGACAAGATGGTGGCACTGAACAACACCATCAATTGGAAGCCGGAGTCGACCGGCACCGGGCGGTTTGGCAATTGGCTGGAGAACCTTGTAGACTGGAATTTGTCGCGGTCACGGTTCTGGGGTACGCCCTTGCCGATCTGGCGTACCAAAGACGGGAAGGAAGAGCTGTGCATTGGCTCGTTGGGTGAGCTGAAGCAAGAAATGGAAAAGGCTACGAAAGCAGGATTCAAGTCAGCCGTTGACCTGGCCGACCCAAATTTTGACCTCCACCGTCCTTTCGTAGACCAGATAGTTCTGGTGAGCCCCTCCGGAAACCCGATGTACCGTGAGCCCGATCTCATCGATGTATGGTTTGACTCCGGGGCAATGCCCTATGCGCAATGGGGTCTCGATTCCGAAAAACTGAAGCAAGGAGATCCACAGCCCTTTGGGAAAGGATGGGACGGCGCTTTCCCGGCCGATTACATCGCCGAAGGTGTGGATCAAACCCGTGGATGGTTCTTTACACTCCATGCCATTGCCGCACTGTTGTATGAAAGTGTTGCGTTCAAAAATGTGATCTCCAACGGACTAGTGTTGGACAAGGATGGCAACAAGATGTCGAAGCGGAAGGGTAACGTTGTGGATCCGTTTGCGACCATTGGCAAGTTTGGCCCCGATGTGGTTCGGTGGTACATGATTGAAAATGCGCCACCCTGGGACAACCTGAAATTTGATTTAAACGGTTTGGTGGAAACCCAGCGCCGGTTCTTCGGAACCCTGATGAACACGTATTCATTTTTTGCGCTGTACGCCAACATTGACGGCTTTGTGAAGGATGAAAGCCAGGTTGTTCCCTACGAAAAGTTGTCAACGCTCGATCGGTGGATCATCTCGAAGCTTCAATCGCTCATTGAAGAAGTGACCGCGGCGTATGAAGCCTACGAGCCAACGGTGGCAGCGCGCGCCATCCAGACGTTTGTCAATGATCATTTGTCGAACTGGTACGTGCGATTGAACCGGAAGCGCTTTTGGCAGCCGCTCACGCGGGGTGAGCTTTCAGCGGACAAGCAGGCCGCCTACGAGACATTGTATGAGTGCCTGCTGGTGGTCAGTCAGCTTATGTCGCCGATTGCGCCCTTCTATGCAGAGCATGTATACCGGAATCTCACAGGAAATATCCGGGAGAAGGCAAAAAACCTTCGAAGCCCGCTCCGGCACGAGTCGGTTCACCATACAGACCTCGTGAAGGCAGAGGCTGCCCGTCGCGATGATACCCTGGAGCGGTCGATGGGTTATGCGCAAACCATTTGCTCCCTGGTGCATTCCATCCGGAAGAACAGTAAGATCAAAGTGCGGACACCGCTGCAAAAAGTGCTGCTTCCCGTACTCGATGATCGCTTTGCCAGCCTGGTGAAGTCAGTGGAGGAGATAATCAAGAACGAAGTCAACGTGAAATCAGTGGAATACATTGATGACGCGTCAGGCCTTCTGGTCAAGAAAGTGAAGCCAAACTTTGCCAAGTTGGGCAAACAGTATGGTCCGAAGATGAAGGAAGTATCTTCTGTCATTCAGTCTTTGACCAAGGAGGAAATCCGGGGATTGGAGAAAGCAGGCACGTTGAACAAGGGTGGCTTCGACCTGGTGTTGGACGATGTCCTGATATCTTCGGAGGACGTTCCGGGTTGGTCGGTGGCCACCGAAGGTACGATTACCGTGGCGCTGGACATCCAGGTGACGGAAGAACTCCGGCAGGAGGGTATAGCCAGGGACTTGGTCAATCGTGTTCAGAATATCCGTAAGGAAATCGGCCTCGAAGTTTTGGACAAGATTGCCGTAGAGATAGACAGTGAGGATATGGACGAAAAAACCGCTCAGGCCATTCGGGCGTTTACCCCCTATATATCCCGGGAGACCCAGGCGGTTTCGCTGGCTATTAAATCAAATGTCCAGGACGCTTCGGCAGTGGATTTTGATGAGTTTGTGTTAAAGGTTCGCGTCACCAAGGCCTGATTCCAGTTTCATGAAAGTTGTTCGATATTTTCTCATAGCACTCGCCGTCATACTCATTGACCAATGCAGTAAACTGCTGGTATATCGCTACATGCAGTTGCACGAGGAGATTAATGTGTTGGGCCAATGGTTTAAACTGCATTACTTGCTCAATCCGGGAATGGCCTTTGGGATTCGTTGGGAGAGCGAGTTTGGGAAGCTGGCACTGACAGCATTCCGGATTGTCGCCATGACGGGGATAGGCGTGTTTCTATTCCGGTCCGTCCGTCGTGCAGCGCATCCGGGTTTCCTCGTATGCCTTGCCCTGATCCTGGGTGGAGCCGTAGGCAATGTTATCGACAGCACGTTCTACGGTGTGGTTCTCCACAATGCGCCCTTTGGTTCACCAACACCATGGTTTCATGGACAGGTCATTGACATGCTTTTTTTCCCCATCCTGGAATTCAATTGGCCGGCGTGGGTACCCGTTATTGGTGGCGACCACTTCCTTTTCTTTAGCCCGGTATTCAACATCGCTGATTCCGCGATTTTCCTCGGCGTTCTGTTTATCATCATCTTCCAGAAATCCTATTTCAAACAGCCGGATGAAAAGGAGGAAGGTGAACAGGCGCCTGAACCACTTGTTCGCCCCTTGCCGGAAGATCCACAGCCGGATACAAACCCTGAAACCAATTCCTGATGGCCGAAGAATTGCATCTCTCCGCCGCCGATAAGCGCGGCCGCTATGCAGAGCTGATTCCCCAGCTTGAGTCATTGGTGGCGGCCGAGCCCGACCTGGTGGCTAACCTGGCCAACATCGCGGCAGGCCTGCGACAGGGCATGAATTTTTTCTGGGTTGGATTCTACCTGGTCAAAGGCAGTCAATTGGTGCTTGGCCCCTTCCAGGGACCGGTGGCCTGTACGCGGATTGACTTGGGCAAAGGAGTTTGCGGCACGAGCTGGAAGGAGAAGCGGGTTATTCTCGTTCCCGATGTCGATCAGTTTCCCGGCCACATTGCCTGCAGCTCCGACTCCCGTTCGGAGATCGTTCTTCCGGTGATGAAGCGGGGCGAGGTGGTTATGGTGCTGGATGTGGACAGTCATCGCCTGAACGACTTCGATTCAGTTGACGAGGAGGCTTTGACGAGAGTTACGCAGCTTATTGAGCGCTGCCTGGAGGATTGACGCTCAGAACGGGTTTTTCCCTATCTTTGTGAAACCCTCCGCCGCGTGGTAAGGAAATTCTTTCCGCACGACAAAAATTACCTCCTCGAAGGATCTCAACTTCGGGTACGCGACCGTCTCCTGACCATCCTGATCGACCAGGCCATCAACACGTACCAACGCGAGCACAACCCGCTGGGACTGAATGATGCGTTCAGTCAACGAATCGCCAGTTATTTTCCGAAGAGCCTCGATGCCCTGTACCCTTTTTATGATACCCTGGCCGGTGTGTACCGATTCAAATTTGGCGAGAATCAATTGAATTTTCTGTGGGACGGCAGGGACCATAGCGACAAGTATGAGGAGGAGTGGGTCACTACGTTCTTGGAGTGGACTCGTCAACTTTGTCGGGACGCCCAGTTTGCCCAGGGGGTGCTGGATTTATCCGTCTTTCTCCCCGAGCGCAACGACCCCCAGCTGAAATCGGCAAGGCTTGAGGCTGTCCTCTTGGGCAAGTTTGAGCTGAAAATCCACCGGCAGAAGGGCCTCGTGCCCATGCGGGTGGCCTGAATAGCGACTCCCCGCGCGTCAGTCAAATCATTATATTTGACAAACCCCTAAACCGCCATGAGAAAGTGGTTCATTCTTGGCAGCATTGCTGTCACCGCGTTATTGATTGTTTGGTCCTTTTTCTGGATCGATGTGCTGTTCTTGTTCATCCTGGTCGGGCCCATCATTGTGATGGGGATTCAGGATATGGCACAAACCCGCCAGTCGATCCGTATCAACTTCCCGGTGGCAGGACGACTTCGGTACGTATTCGAAGACCTTCGCCCGAAGATTCAACAGTATTTTGTGGAATCGGATACGGACGGGGCGCCGATCAACCGCAATGAACGATCGGTAATTTACCAGCGTGCCAAGAAGCAAATCGATACGGTGCCCTTCGGCACGCAGCTGGACGTATATGCAGAGGGCTATGAGTGGATTACACATTCCATTGCACCGAAGGATTTTCACCACATGGACCACAATCCCCGCATTCAGTTTGGCGGAAGGGATTGCAAGCAACCCTACGCGATGAGCGTGCTCAACGTGTCGGCCATGAGTTTTGGTTCGCTGAGCAAGAATGCAATCCTGTCGTTGAATGCCGGTGCCAAAATCGGCGGCTTTGCACACAACACCGGGGAAGGTGGATTAAGTCCCTATCACCTGGAGCCCGGGGGTGATGTGATCTGGCAGATTGGCACAGGGTACTTTGGTGCCCGCACCGAAGATGGCAAGTTCTCTGACGAGGCCTTCACCAAAAATGCTACGCGGCCAACCGTGAAGATGGTTGAAATCAAATTGTCGCAAGGCGCCAAGCCCGGACACGGCGGTATTCTGCCTGCCAAAAAGAACACGCCCGAAATTGCGGCCATCCGATTGGTAAAGCCCGGGACTACCGTTTTCTCCCCGCCTTTTCATAGCGCGTTCAGTACACCCGAGGAGTTGCTCACGTTTGTTCAGCGTCTGCGGAATCTTTCGGGGGGCAAACCCGTTGGCTTCAAGTTGTGCATCGGACGGAAGACGGAGTTCCTGTCCATCTGCAAAGCCATGGTAAAGCTGAAGATCTACCCCGACTTCATTACGGTAGACGGCGGCGAAGGCGGCACAGGCGCGGCTCCTCCCGAGTTCACCAACTTTGTGGGAATGCCCCTGCTGGATGCCCTGGCGTTTGTAGACAACTCCCTTCGCGGGTTCGGCATCCGCGATGAAATGAAGATCATCGCATCCGGAAAAGTGCTGACCGGCTTTCACATCCTTCGTGCCATGGCACTTGGCGCTGATACCTGCAATTGTGCGCGAGCCATGATGATGGCGCTCGGTTGCATCCAGGCATTGGAGTGCAACAAGAACACTTGCCCTACCGGGGTAGCCACCCAAGATCCTTATTTCATGAAGGGTTTAGTGGTGGAGGACAAGAAGGATCGCGTCGCCAACTTCCACAAGAATACCGTGGAGAGCTTTGTGGAACTTATGGGAGCAATGGGTATCGATAGTCCAGAAAAAATCAATCGAACCCACGTGTACCGTCGGGTATTTATGAACCTTGTCAAGACGTACGAAGAAATCTACCCGACGATTCCGGAAGGTTGTCTTCTCGAAGGGGGCGATGTGCCGTTTGACTATGAGTCGTACATGAAAAAGGCTACGGCAGAATCGTTCGAGGCATAGCGTAACGACTTTCTTCCTGGTGAAGAATTAGCCTTTACGGTTTTTCCGGTGCTCAATTTCAAGGGTCACCAGCCGGGTAATCATGATCGCCGGGAAGAGTTGGCCAAATAGACCTTCAATCATAACCAGCGATTTGGCTCCGAGGTTCAGGGCTGTAATGTCGCCGTAGCCGAGCGTGGTGAGCGTGACAAAGCTGAAGTAAACGAACCTGGAATAATAAGTTTCCGAGTCCAACTGCAGGTCAGCCATCTGAAACGACATGGGGTCCAGCAGGTAAATGAGGTGATAGGCCCTGGAAAAGACCAGGCCGATCAGCAGGTATACCGCAATCGCGCCCTGGATGCGATGAAAGGTGACGTCGCCTTCCCTGAAAATGTGGCGAAGAACAATGATAATGAGGGCGAGGAAAAAGAGCCCTGCCAGGATGTCATCTGCAACGTGAAGGAATAGTACATCCCGGAAACGTAGTGCCCACTGTGCAAGAAAGGAAAGGATGGCCAGGGCAAGTATTCCAATCTTGGCTTTCAGGTTGTCGCCTATGGCAAATACACCGGAAAGCAGGATGAGTGAGTACACAACGGCGAACGAAAGCTCACCAGCCCTGAAATGCGCGAAAGGGACAATCAGGAAGGTATTCAAGGACAAGTAGAACAGCAGCGCGCTGAGGCTACGGTCTTCGTTCCAGAACGAGTTGTTCTTGTCGATCAGTTTCCGGATCGTCATAGCCGCTCAATTTTAAAGCCAACATAACCTTTTGGTGCGGCTTCTTCCGTGACGAACGTCAGTACCTTGGCCTGCAATGGGCCTTTTTTGCACCATTGCATGAACTCCGTCAGGGCAGCATCCGGACCTTCGGCCTCGATGTATACGCTGCCATCGGGTTCGTTCCGAACGATGCCAGCAATGCCAAGCCGGTCTGCTTCGGTCTTTGTGGATGCCCGGTAGAATACTCCTTGTACTTTTCCCGCAACCCGGATGATCCTCCGCTTCATGCTTAGAAAATGTAGTCGGTACTCAGGAAAGTAGATTCCCGGTTGCGCAGGATCTGACCGACCAGCTGTTTGTTTTCGCTTGTGGTTTTTGCGGCGACGATGGTTCGAATGGAGAATACCCGCAAGGCGTCGGCGACCGAAAGCGTTCCTTCTGCTGAATCCTTGCGCCCGTTGAAGGGAAAGGAATCCGGTCCGCGCTGGCATTGGGTGTTGAGGTTAATCCGGCCGACCTGGTTTGAGAAATCGTCAATGAAACGGGCCATGCGCCGCGAGTCTTTGCCAAACAGACTCACCTGCTGCCCAAAGTTCGAATTCAGCACATAGGTTACAGGTTCTTCGTCCGATTCAAAGGGCACGATCGGAATAACCGGTCCAAACTGTTCTTCATGGTAAATCCGCATGGAGCTGTTTACCGGGTACAGCACGGCAGGTGTCATGTAGGTGCGATTTATTGTTCCGCCGTCCGGATTGACAACCCGGGCTCCCTTGGACAGCGCGTCGTCCACCAGCCCTTTGAGGTAGTCGGTTTTGCCGGGTTCCGGGAGTGGAGTTAGCGACACGCCCGCTTCCCAGGGCATCCCGGCTTTGAGCTTTGAAATCCCTGCGATCAATCGCTTCTGGAAATCGTCAACGATTGAACGGTGCACAAACAGAATTTTCAGGGCCGTGCAGCGCTGGCCGTTGAACGATAGGGTACCGGTGACGCATTCATTCACCGCATTGTCCAGGTCGGCGTCCGGAAGAATAATCGCAGGATTCTTGGCATCCAGCCCGAGAATCGCCTTCAGCCGGTGTGGTTTCGGATGAAGTTTCTTCAGGTCGTTGGCGCCTTTGTTGGTGCCGATGAATGCGAACACATCCAATTTGCCGGTTTCCATCAGTGCGCCCACGGTTTCTCGCCCACGACCATAAATGATGTTGATCACCCCGGGAGGGAAGGACGTGCGGAAGGCCTCCAGCAACGGACGAATCAGGAGCACGCCATACTTTGCTGGCTTGAACACGACTGTGTTGCCCATGATCAGGGCCGGAAATAGTGTGGTGAATGTTTCGTTCAAGGGGTAGTTGTAAGGCCCCATGCAAAGCGCAACACCCAGCGGCACCCGTCGGATCTGTCCCATGATTCCCTGCTCCTCAATAAACCGGGTGCTGTTGCGATCCAGTTCTTTTAAGGCCCGGATCGTATCCAGGATATAGTCGCACGTGCGGTCAAATTCTTTTTCTGAATCTTTCTGCGTTTTCCCGATCTCCCACATGAGGAGGTTCACTACGGCGCTGCGCTGTTCCCTCATGCGGGCCAGGAACCGCTCAACATGTTCAATGCGCTCGATCACCGTCATGCGCGGCCAGGCTCCATGCCCCAGGTCATACGCGGCAACCGCGGCATCCAGCGCCTGGAGCGACTCCCGGGAGGTCAATAACGGTGTGCAGCCAATGACTTTCTGAGCAACGTTCGCTCCTTCCCGAACCCAAATGGGGCTGACTACCGGGTTCATTTCTCCTTCCCATCGGCGCAATTCTCCGTTGATCAGGTATTCGCGTTGTTCCAGGAAGTCAGGAATCCTCGCGGCGCCGGGTATGGCTGTCGCCGAGGGATAGAATTCGGAGGTCATAAGCAAGGGGTTGTAGTTAAGAGGCCGTATTCATCATGGCTACGGCCGATGAGGTTCCAATGCGGTCGGCACCAGCTGAGATAAGTTGAAGCGCTTGCTCGCGGGTCTTGATGCCTCCAGAGGCCTTGATGCCTACGGCAGGAGGGAGTGATGCGCGCATAAGCGCAATGTGTTCTACTTTCGCGCCGGCCGGGGCAAACCCGGTGCTTGTTTTCACAAAATCAGCACCGGCATCGGCGCACAGGGCACAGGCATCCCGGATTTCAGCATCCGAGAGGTAGGCTGTTTCAACAATCACTTTCAGAAGAGCCTGTCGATCGTGACAAGACTTGGCGCACTTCGCAATTTCTACTTTTGTCCAGGGCATGCCCGTCTTGAAAGCGCTGATGTTCCAGACGACGTCCACTTCGTCGGCGCCATTGTCCAGGGCTCGCGCAATTTCATCCAGCTTCGTCTCGGTCATGTTGTAGCCCAACGGAAATCCGGCCACAGTTACCAGCGTGATGGGATCGGAGCCGATCTCACGCCGCGCCCGCTTTACCCAAAAGGGAGGTACGCAGATACCAAGGAAGTTGTATTGCCGCGCCTCAGAAACCAACCGGTCAATTTCGCCGATGGTCAGTGTGGGGTTGAGCGCAGTGTGTTCGAGGTGTCGGTGCAGGTCCATGGTTGCACCACGATATTACGAAAGAAAGACGGAAATTTTTCCAGAAACAGAACCTGACTGGAGAAGTAGTGGCTGCAATCGTTGGCACTCCCATCAGTGCCGCACGCCACACTCGTTGCAGTACCTCATCTTGTGCGGCGGTCTTCGTTTTGGAATTCGTTTGTGGCCGAAGTACCGATGATCCTTGAACTGCCGTTTGTCCAGGTACTTCAGGATGCGTTGCTTCTCCTTCGCGGCTTCTTCCACACGCTGATAGAACTCGTATTGCGCGGAGTGTTCTACTTTCTGCCGTTTCCGTTTTACCGTTTTTGTGTGGCGGGGGCTATAAATCCCGCTGTTCTTGCCGGGCTCCCGGGACGAGGGCACTTGCTGCGCAAAGGCTGCACCACCCGATAAGCCAATCAACACCAACAGACAGCATAGTGGTCTCATGCCACTTTTAACGGACGTTCTTGCCGATTATTGTTACCGAAGCAGAATGGGTCGATCCTGGTTCAAGCGTCTTTTGGACTTAGCTGCTTTTAGCCTCGAGCATCGTTTGCTGGCGACGGTACGTCCAGGGCGGGATGGGATCTTCGTCACTCCATATGCCCAGGCTCTTTTGGCGAGCCTCTTCTTTGAGTGCTTCGAGCGTAGGATCACTGTGCTTTTCAGCCGGCCACGCCAACCCGGATTTCACCATTTCGTGGTGCGGGTCGGTGGTAGCGTCGAGGTAGATCCTCCCGATGCGATGCCCTTGCCGGTCGCGTCCCTGTAGCTGGATGGTAACTTTTTTCTTTAGCACCAGTTCTTTGAGCCTGGTCGTTGACTGCTCGGCAAACCGCTGGCCCGGCTCCGGGCTGTCGATACCATGCAGGATCACGCGGTACGTGTCATCGGATGTTTCGATCAGGAGCGTATTGCCATCGATCACATCGATTACCGTTCCGTGAATCGGGGATTGTGAAAACGCCCGAACAGAGAGCAAAACCAGCAGACAAAAAAGTGTAGTTGAAGCGCGCATAGTGGTGGTGGTTGTACGAGCAAAGGTCTGCAACCAGGAATGCGGGCGCCGTAGAATCACGGTGGTTGTATCGTCTCATGTACCTTTTTTCTGAAGTGTACATGAAACGAAGTGGGTAAGCGAATAGTGACCCGTGCAGAGCGCAAAGAAAAAGCGCCTTGTGCCAAAAGCCCAAGGCGCTTGAAGTATTGGTTGGGTCCTTCTACAGGTGAATTACCTCACCGTATGCGGCGGCGGCAGCCTCCATGACCGCTTCGCTCATCGTCGGGTGCGGGTGGATGGATTTGATGATTTCGTGGCCCGTGGTTTCCAGCTTGCGGGCAACGACCACTTCGGCGATCATCTCGGTGACGTTGGCGCCGATGAAGTGGGCACCCAGCCACTCGCCGTACTTGGCATCGAAAATTACTTTTACAAATCCGTCAGCGGCGCCACCGGCTTTGGCTTTGCCGGACGCGGTGAAAGGAAATTTACCAACCTTGATCTGGTAGCCTGCTTTCTTGGCGGCCTCTTCGGTGTAGCCCACGGAAGCGATTTCCGGTGAGCAATAGGTACAGCCGGGGATGTTGTTGTAGTTGATTGGTTCCGGATTTTTTCCGGCGATTTTCTCAACACACACAATGCCTTCCGCCGAAGCCACGTGGGCCAGGGCCGGGCCACGGGTAATATCGCCGATCGCGTAGATTCCGGGAATGTTGGTTTTTCCGAAGTCGTCAACAATCACCTTGCCTTTGTCGGTCTTTACGCCCACATCTTCCAGGCCAAGGTTCTCGAGGTTCGTGGTGATACCAACGGCAGAAAGGACGACATCCGTCTCAATCTTGATTTCACCGTTGGGTGTCTTCACGGTTGAGATGCAATGCGGTCCGCTGGTATCGACTTTTGTTACTTCCGAATTCACGTGAATGGTCATGCCGGCTTTCTTAAACGACTTCTCGAGGGCTTTGGAGACCTCTTCGTCTTCCACGGGAACGATGTGCGGCAGGAATTCTACGATGGTGACTTCAGTCCCAATGGTATTGTAGAAGTACGCGAATTCGACGCCGATGGCACCGGATCCTACAACGAGAAGTTTTTGAGGGCGCTTGGGCAGCACCATGGCCTCCCGGTAGCCAATGATTTTCTTCCCGTCGATCTTCATGGCCGGGAGTTCGCGCGAACGACCGCCGGTGGCCACGATGATATGCTTGGCGTCGTAGTCGGTCTTCTTGCCCGAGGCGTCGGTGACTTCCACTTTCCCGCCTTTCTTGAGTTTGCCATGGCCGGCCAGCTGTTCAATCTTATTCTTCTTGAAGAGAAACTGGACTCCCTTGCTCATGCCGGCGGCTACATCACGGCTCCGCTTCACCATGGCAGACATGTCGGGAGCGGCTTCTTTTACGGTGATGCCATAATCGGCAGCATGCTGCAAGTATTCAAACACGTTGGCACTCTTGAGAAGCGCCTTGGTTGGAATACATCCCCAGTTGAGGCAGATGCCTCCCAATTCGGCCTTCTCTACAACGGCTACCTTCATGCCCAGTTGGGAGGCGCGAATCGCTGCCACATAACCACCGGGACCGGAGCCAATAACAATGAGGTCAAAATTTGCCATACGGTCGTTGAAGTTTCGGCCAAAGATAGCCGTCAAACAGTTCACTGAAAAACGCTATTTTTGGCCATCCAAGTGAATTTCTGACCACCAAAAAATCCATCCCGGAATGAAGCTTCTTCAACAGAAAACAGCGCTGATTACCGGCGCGTCCAAAGGAATTGGCCGAAGCATTGCCCTGCGTTTTGCTGAGCAGGGAGCCAACGTAGCTTTCACCTACTTGTCCAGCGTCGAACAGGGCCAGGCCCTGGAAGCTGAGCTGGCTGCAAAGGGAGTCAAAGCCAAAGGCTACCGTTCCGATGCATCGGATTTTGCACAGGCCGATAAGCTCATCAACGATGTTGTCGCGGAGTTTGGATTTTTGGATATCCTGGTGAACAATGCGGGCATCACCATGGACAACTTGCTGCTCCGGATGACGGAAGAGGCCTGGGACAAGATCATGCAGGTAAACCTGAAGAGCTGCTTCAATACGGTAAAGGCAGCCTGCAAGCCAATGATGAAGCAGAAGGCCGGGTCCATCATCAACATGACCTCGGTAGTGGGCCTTAAAGGAAACGCGGGGCAGGCCAATTATGCTGCATCGAAGGCTGGTATCATCGGCTTCACCAAGTCGGTGGCACTTGAGTTGGGCTCCCGCGGCATTCGGTCAAACGCTATTGCGCCGGGATTCATTGAAACTGAAATGACCGGCAAGCTTGATGAAAAAGTCGTGCAGACCTGGCGCGATGCCATTCCGCTGAAGCGCGGGGGCAGGCCGGAGGACGTGGCCGACGCCTGCGTGTTTCTTGCTTCTGACATGTCTTCCTATATCACCGGCCAGGTGATACAAGTAGACGGTGGAATGCTAACCTGATTTCTCGCTAGATTTTTTGCTGGAGTTGCAGGAGCTCTGCCAACGCCTTGTTCAGCGAAGCGCAGAGCTGGTTTGCCAGCGCCGGAATCCCCTCGGGTTCCTGACTGTAGGCTAATTCCTCAATGGTGGAGGCATCCGAACGGGATTTTTCCATCCCGATCATTTTCAAAGAAGATTTAATGCGGTGAACCGCTTCCGCCACTTTAGTCCAGTTCTTGTTTTCGGTCTGCTCCTGGATGGTTCGTATGCTGTCGGGAAGGTTGCTGACGATGGCATTTACCATGGTTCGAACGAATTCAGCGTCCTGGTGGGATGCTTCTTCCAGGTACCTGAGATTGACAAGCTTCTCGTCTCCGGAGCCCTTTCGGGGCCTGTACTTTTGAAT
>JAYRXB010000443.1:0-3438 GCA_041917735.1 Cyclobacteriaceae bacterium | reverse complement strand
GCCACAGCAGGATTTTGTAACCGGCTGCACTTACGGTGCCCACCAGAAACATACCCCAGAGGAGATCGATGATTACAATTCTGACCGGCCAATTGGCCATCGTGGCCAGGTTGGTGAGATCATACGTGGCATACGTGACAAGCCCAAACAGGCCACCCATAACCAATGCCCGTGTCCACGAACCTTTTTCCACGGCCGGAAGGATGACGAAGGCGAATATGCCCGCAATAAAAAGGAGATAGAAAATTCCCGCCGCTATCCAATTTACCTGCGGGCTGAGCAACTGCCCCAGGTGCTTTCGGTATAGGTCTTTGGCCAAGAAGCCAAGCCAAATCATATCCAGCCCAAAGAATACAAGTGCGGTGAGAAGGTAGCCCAGTCCTAGTGTGGTGTTGATCATCGTACCTGGTAAACAACCGTAATCAATGTAAAGTTTTAAGGACTTTCATTAGCACCTTCTCCTCGTGGGTAAGGTGTGCGTGCATCCTTCGTTCCGAGGCATCCAACTCCTTCAGGTAGCGACCCAGGTTTCGCTCCTCGTAAAGTCGAATCAACCCGGGGTGGACGTAGTACTTGCGACAAACGGTACGCGTGTTGCCCAACTTATGGCTGACTTCATCCAGGGCCAGCAGGATATTCTGTTTGCACGCCGCTGCGGTCAGTGCCTGTCCCATCGACTTCAGGGACCGAAGCAGGTTGAGTGATCCCGCCCACAAGCGAAAGTCTTTGGCGCTGAAGTCCGAGCCGGAAATCTCCTTAATGTAGGCGTTGACCATACCCGAATCCACGTCCCGTGCTCGTCCCTGCTCATCATAATATTGAAACAATTCCTCCCCCGGGATGTCCCGGCATTCCTTGATGACGCGCGCAAGGCGTTTGTTCTGAAGGGTGATGTTATGATGAATCCCCTTCTTGCCCTTGAACGCGAGACTCATGTGGTCGCGCTGGAAGCGAATGTGCTTGTCTTTGAGTGTCGTCAATCCATACGATCCGTTCAGTTTTTCATACCCCTCGTTGCCAATTCGAATGTAGGTTCGCTCCATGAGAAGGATAACGGCGGCAAGCACCTTCCGCAAGCCGAGCTGACGCTGCGCAATGTCCCGTTCAAGATGGTCCCGCATCTTCGGCAGCGCCTTGCCAAACTCATACAATCGGTGAAACTTGGTTTCGCTGCGGAGTTGATTCCACAACACATGGTATCGGTACTGCTTCCGTTGGCGCAGATCCCAGCCGGTCGCCTGGATATGTCCCGAAGGTTTCGGGCAAATCCACACGTCCGTCCACGCTGGCGGGATGGCCAGCTTCCGGATACGCTCCAGCGTTCGCAGGTCCTTGACGGGCTTGCTCTTGAAGACATACTGGAATTTCTTCCCGCGACGTGGCTTCCGCGTTATTCCGGCGGCATCGTCCTTCACGTAGACCAGGTCCACCATAGCCGCGGACTCGGCATAATTCTTATCCACCGTGAGAAACTGACGGTGCGAAAAATCGAGTCCTGTGGTAACCCGAGGCTTCATGGATTACCGAAGTTACTGAAAATTCCTCCCTTCGCCCTTTACATCAGTTCGGCTGCGTACAGGGAGGTGTCTTCGCTGATCGATTCAGATTTCTGATAGTTCTGATTGACGGCATCAATGCATTCCAGCATCTTTCGTGTCGTCTCCTCGATATTCGCATCCAGGCCGATGCTGATGCGAACGAGCCCGTCCGAGAGACCCATGGCTTCGCGTTCGCCGTCGGGAATTTCCGACGAGGTGCTGCTTCCAGGAGCACTGAAGAGCGTTTTGTAGAATCCAAGGCTTACCGCGAGGTATCCAATGTTGGCTTGCTGCATCCTTTCCATCAAGGCATAGGCCTTCTCCCGTGTTCCCATGTTGAGGAGAACCATACCTCCGTATCCATAACCGATGTTCATCAAGCGCGTGAGCACATCGTGACCCGGAGCATCGGATAGACCGGGGTATCGGATGTCACAATTCTCCATCGTAAGACGCTCGGCGACGTATTGGGCGTTGCGACTGTGCTGTAGCATCCGCAAGTGCAGGCTGTGAAGGTTTTTCAGGATGGATGCTGCCCGATGGCTGTCCATCACCGGTCCCAGCAGCATGATCATTCCGTTCGAAACATCGCTGAGGGAATGGATGAAATCATGGGTACCGCAAACGACGCCGGCCACCGTATCGCTGGTGCCGTTGATAAACTTGGTAAGGCTGTGCACGACCACATCCGCACCCCAGTTGGCGGGCGTAAGGATCATGGGTGTGAACGTATTATCTACAACGAACTTCAGGCCATTGCGTTTGCTGATCTCGCCGATCCGTTGAAGGTCGATCACTTCCAGCAACGGGTTGCTAACCGACTCCGCATACAACACCTTTGTAAACGGTGTAATTGCTTTCTCCACTTCATCGGGGCGCGTGAAGTCCACAAACCGGGTGCGTATCCCGAACCGGGGCGCCACATTCTTCAGAAAAGCATACGTGCCGCCATAAATGACACGACTGGAGACAATCTCGTCACCATGGCTGCACAGTTGCAGTAAGGTAGCCGTGATGGCTGCCATACCCGATGCGGTAACTACTGCCGATTCGGTGTTTTCCATCCTGGCCAATGCCTGACTCAGGTAGCGGTTGGTGGGATTCCAATGCCTGGAATAGAGATAGCATCCTTCAACTTCTTTTTCGAAGACTTCTTCCATTTTGGAAGCTTTCAGGAAGGTGTAGGTCGACGAGTCCTCGATAGATGGGTTTACGCCCCCAAACTCTCCAAAGTATTGGAGGTTCTGAATGCTTTGTGCCGGATCGAATTTCATAGGGAGGTTGCTTTGCCATCCAATTTCGGGCACAGTGCGCTGCTATTCAGTGACCAACGTCATGCTCCGACCCGGCTCACCATGACTTTCGTCAATGGAAGGGATCAGACCAGCGGGAATCGGTATAAACAGCTGAGCCGGAGAGCGTCTTCAAAAAAGCTACAAGCGCATCCTTTTCTATGGTTGTCAGCTGGAGCTTCTGCGGGTGACCTGCCGGCCGAAGGCGCGGATCGAGGTTAGGATTGTCCACGATGGTATTGTAGTGCTCCACTACGTCATGGATGGTTTTCAGGCTGCCATCGTGCATGGCCGCCGTAACCAGCGTGCCGTCGGCTCGCAGAAAGTTGCGCAAGGAAGGTGAGCGCGTCACGTTAAGGTCTTGATTCACCGAACCAATGGTACCTACGACTCCATTGTTTCGCGATCCGGGGTCAATGTCAAATTCCGGAGCCCGATGACATCCCTGGCAGCCAAGTCCACCACCGGTACGAACACCGTTGGGATCAAATACAGGTGGGGCGGAAAATAATTGTTTCCCTTGATTTTCCTGCGGCGTGAAATTGGGAAACGGTGCCACGTTGTTCGGCGCTGCCGCCCTGCCCGCGTCGTACTTCGAGTCAAAGGAT
>JAYRXB010000442.1:0-9570 GCA_041917735.1 Cyclobacteriaceae bacterium | reverse complement strand
GGGCGCATGAGCGGCACGGCCTGGCGCTGCATGTTCGAGCCCATGAGGGCGCGGTTAGCATCGTCGTGCTCGAGGAACGGAATGAGGGAAGCGGCGATGGACACGATCTGGTTCGGGGCCACATCCATGTAGCGAACCTCTTTGGGTTCAACCACCGGGAAGTCACCCTCGAAGCGTGCCTTCACCTTCTCCGCAATGAATTCACCGTTGGGCTTCAGCTTGGCGTTCGCCTGGGCAATGTTGTGCGTATCTTCTTCTTCCGCAGTGAGGAAGATGATGTCCTTTGTCTTGACCTTGCCATTCTCGACACGGCGGTAGGGCGTCTCGATAAAGCCCATCTTGTTCACCTTGGCGTGCACGCACAACGAAGAGATAAGACCGATGTTCGGACCTTCCGGCGTCTCGATGGTACAGAGGCGACCGTAGTGCGTATAGTGCACGTCACGAACTTCAAAGCCTGCGCGCTCGCGCGAAAGACCACCGGGTCCGAGGGCCGACATGCGGCGCTTGTGGGTGATCTCGGCCAGCGGGTTCGTCTGGTCCATGAACTGTGAAAGCTGGTTGGTTCCGAAGAACGAGTTGATCACCGAAGAGAGCGTCCGGGCGTTAATCAGGTCAACCGGTTTGAAGTCTTCGTTGTCGCGTACGTTCATCCGCTCCTTAATCGTGCGGGCCATACGAGCGAGGCCTACGCCAAACTGCGTATACAATTGCTCGCCAACGGTGCGGACGCGGCGGTTGCTCAAGTGGTCGATGTCGTCCACGAGCGCCTTGGAGTTCACCAGGCCGATGAGGTACTTCACGATCAGGATAATGTCCTGGGTGGTGAGAACGCGCTGGTCGGCGCTCAGTTCGAGACCGAGCTTCTTGTTGATCCGGTAACGTCCAACTTCACCGAGGTCGTAACGTTTCTCGCTGAAGAAGAGACTCTGGATGATATCGCGGGCCGTCTGCTCATCCGGGGCTTCCGTATTGCGCAGCTGGCGGTAGATCTGCTCGACGGCTTCTTTCTCCGAGTTGGAGTTGTCCTTGGCGAGCGTATTGAAAATGATGTGGTAGTCGGTGATGTTGACGTCATCGCGGTGGAGGATGATCGACTTCACGCCGCTGTCGATGATGGTATCCACATCCTCGGCTGTCAGGACATGGTCGCGCTCGAGCAGCACTTCGTTCCGGTCGATGGACACCACTTCACCGGTGTCTTCGTCCACGAAATCTTCCGTCCAGGTTTTGAGTACGCGGGCGGCGAGTTTGCGGTCAACAACTTTCTTGAGGGTTGCCTTTGTGGCTTCCACCTCTTCGGAAAGTCCGAACAGGTCGAGGATATCCTTATCCGTACCATATCCGATGGCGCGGAGGAGTGTCGTTACCGGGAATTTCTTTTTGCGGTCGATGTAGGCATACATCACCGAGTTGACGTCCGTGGCGAATTCAATCCAGGAACCCTTGAACGGGATGATCCGGGCGGAATACAGTTTTGTGCCGTTGGTGTGCTTGCTCATGGCGAAGAACACACCGGGTGAGCGGTGAAGCTGCGACACAATAACACGCTCAGCGCCGTTGATGACGAACGAGCCCTTCTCGGTCATATACGGGATGTTGCCGAGGAACACCTCCTGTTCGATCGTCTCGAAATCCTCGTTATCCTCGTCGTTGCACGTGAGGCGCAATTTTGCCTTGAGGGGTACGGAGAAGGTCAGGCCCCGGTCGATGCACTCATCGACGTCGTACTTGGGCGGATCGATGGTGTAATCAACAAACTCGAGGACGAAGTTTTCGCGCGAGTCGGAGATGGGGAAGTTCTCTGCAAATACTTTGAAGAGACCCTCATTTTGTCTTTTCTCGGCAGGTGTTTCAATCTGCAGGAAATCTTTGAAGGATTGAAGCTGGAGGTCGAGGAAATCGGGATAGTCGATGATTCGCTCGATGTTCGAGAAGTCAATCCGGTTGTTGATGGTCTTCTTAGCCAAGGTGCAATGCGTTTTAAGGTCCCGGTTCTAGAACAGAAGTGGGTAGAAATACACCAACCCCATCCCGTCCCGATGGCTATCGGGACGGGACTGGGGCCAGTATCGATGCTAGACGATACCCAGCGTCTTCAAGAAGAATTACTTCAACTCGACTTCGGCGCCAGCCTCTACGAGTTGCTTCTTGAGGTTTTCTGCTTCGTCTTTCGGCAGTCCTTCTTTGATGGTCTTGGGAGCTCCGTCTACCATGTCCTTAGCCTCTTTCAGGCCCAGGCCGGTGAGTTCTTTCACAAGCTTCACGATCTGGAGCTTATTGGCACCAGCAGACTTCAGAACCACGTCGAAGTTGGTTTTCTCGGCAGCTGCGCCACCACCACCTCCGCCGGCAGCAGGACCAGCTACTGCTACTGCAGCGGCAGCGGGTTCGATGCCATAGGTTTCTTTCAGGTAAGAAGCCAGTTCAGAAACTTCCTTTACAGAGAGTTCCACGAGTTGATCGCCAATTGCTTTGATGTCAGCCATTTTAGTAAGTGTTTAGAGTTCAGTTCAACAATTATTTGGTACGGGTTTCCAACGTTTTCACCAGGCCGGCTACCGTTTGCTTGCTGCTCAACAGGGCAGACAAAACATTCTTGGCCGGTGACTGGAGGAGCGCGATCACATCACCGATGAGCTCATTCTTCGACTTCAGGTCGCTGAGCACAGTGAGGTTTTCCTCGCCGAAATACAAGTCGGATTGAATGGAGGCCGCCTTGAAGGCAGGCTTCCCTTCGTTTGTCTTGCGGTATTCCTTAATCGCTTTTGCCGGGGCGTTACCGCTTTCTTTCGAAAAGATTACGCCCGAGAAGCCATGCAATACCTTAAACATGGGTTCGAAATTACCGGACTGCTTTTCCAGCGCTTTGCGGATCAGGGTGTTTTTATACACCCGGTACTCCACGCCCTGATGGAAACAGATCCTCCGGAAGGCATTGATTTGCCCTACGGTGAAACCCGACGCGTCGGTAATGTAAAAGTGATTGTGTTGGGAGAATTTCTCTGCCAACTCATCAATAATCTGTCCTTTTTCTTCGCGGGTCATCGTGTTTAAAAATTAGAGTCCGCCAATCGTACTCCGATCAATCATTATTCCGGGGCTCATGGTAGTCGAAAGGCTGATGCTTTGGAAATAGGTTCCCTTCGAAGAGGCCGGCTTGAGCTTCGCAACCATTTGAATAAGTTCAGCGGCATTTTCTTTGATTTTTTCCGCGCTGAAGGAAGCCTTACCAATGGATGCGTGAATGATTCCTTGTTTGTCGATTTTAAAGTCCACCTTACCCGCCTTCACATCTTTCACTGCCTTTCCCACTTCGAGGGTAACGGTTCCGGACTTCGGGTTGGGCATCAGGCCACGGGGGCCCAGCACCTTACCCAGTTTACCAACTTTCGCCATGACGGTGGGGGTACAGATAATCACATCGATATCGGTCCAACCGCCTTCAATTTTGGTCACATAATCATCGAGACCTACGTGCTCGGCGCCGGCGTCTTTCGCCTCCTGCACCTTATCCGGTGTGCAAAGCACCAGGACACGAACGATCTTACCCAAGCCATGCGGCAGGGAAACTACGCCGCGGACCATCTGGTCCGACTTCTTCGGGTCAACGCCCAGGCGGATATCGAGATCCACCGAAGCATCAAACTTCGTGAACGTGATATCCTTGAGCACCTTGGCTGCGTCGTCGAGGGAATATTCCTTCTCGGCGTTGTATTTGGCCATCACGGCCTTTCTGTTTTTGGAAATCCTTGCCATATACGTAATGCTTATTTATCCCACGGAGCGGCACCGCTTACCGTGACGCCCATGCTGCGGGCAGTACCTGCAATCATTTTCATAGCCGACTCCACCTTAAAGGCATTGAGGTCGGGCATCTTGGTCTCGGCGATCTTCTTGATCTGGTCCCAGCTGATGGAACCCACCTTGTTACGGTTCGGCTCCTTCGATCCTTTCTGGATCTTGATGGCTTCCATGATCAGCACGGCCGCAGGGGGCGTCTTGATGACAAAATCAAACGACTTGTCATTGTAGATGGTGATCAACACCGGAAGCACCTGACCGGGCTTATCCTGCGAGCGTGCGTTGAACTGCTTGCAGAAGTCCATGATGTTCAGACCCTTCGAACCCAGCGCGGGGCCGATGGGGGGAGCCGGGTTAGCCTGGCCACCTTTGACCTGCAGTTTCAAATAACCTGTTACTTCCTTTGCCATATCCTGTTACGTGCTAAAACTTATATTCCTACTAATTCAAATCGTCTAGTCCAGTTTCTCGACCTGCATGTAGCTCAGCTCCACCGGCGTGTTCCGACCGAAGATCTTCACCATCACGTTCAGCTTCTTCTTGTCTTCAAAAATCTCTTCCACGGCTCCGGTGAACCCGCTGAACGGTCCATCCATCACCTTTACTGACTCGCCCTTGATGAAGGGGCGCTCCAGCTTTTCACCTACTTCATCCACCTCATCCACTTTGCCGAGGATGCGGTTGACTTCGCTCTGACGCAGCGGCACCGGGTCTTTCGCCGATCCGGTTCCGGTTCCACCCAGGAATCCCAGCACTCCAGGAATGTTGGTCACCGTGTGGTGTGCCTCCGGGTGTGCGAGGTCGGCCGAGATGAGTACATAGCCGGGGAAGAAGTTCTTCTCGCGCATCTTCTTCTTGCCGTTGCGCATCTCGTACACCTTCTCCGACGGAATCAGCACCTGCGGGATGGATTCGGTCAGCTTGGACCGCTCAATCTCGGTTTCCAGGTAAGATTTGACCTTCTTTTCCTGACCGCTGATTACGCGCAATACATACCACTTTAGCTCTCCCATCGCCCCTGCCGATTAAAATTCCCGGTAAAACCAGGCCAACACGTTGCTAAAGCCCAGGTCGATGAAACCGATGACCATGGCAAAAATGAGCGACGCTACCAGCACCAGGATGGCGCTCGACTGCAATTCGCTGAATTTCGGCCAGGATACTTTGTTACGTACCTCGTCGATCGACTCCAGAATGTAGTTCTTTACCTTTTCCATCTATCGTTGCCTTTTCAGGGCTTATCGACCTGTTTTCTATGTTTTCCTTCTGCACGGGTGGAGAGACTCGAACTCCCAGCCAACGGTTTTGGAGACCGCTACTCTACCAATTGAGCTACACCCGTTTGGCGTTTTTTCCGTCCTCGGAGACGTCCTTTTCAATTCCACCCCACCCTAAATTCAAAAGGACTGCAAAGGTAGAAGAAGAGGGGTACAAAACAAAAGCGTTTCCAGGATTTTTCCCGGAAACGCTTTCTTTTGATTGTCAGGTATTTAGGCCCCTTCAGGGGACCTAAAACGAAGGCTCCTTAGTCGAGGATTTCCGTTACCTGGCCAGAACCTACGGTACGACCACCCTCGCGGATAGCGAAACGGAGGCCCTTTTCCATAGCGATGGCGTTGATCAGGTCCACCTCGATCGACACGTTGTCGCCGGGCATCACCATTTCAACCCCTGTAGGGAGCTTAATTTCACCCGTTACGTCCGTGGTACGGAAGTAGAACTGGGGACGGTACTTATTGAAGAACGGGGTGTGACGGCCGCCTTCTTCCTTGCTGAGGACGTAAACCTCGGCCTTGAACTTGGCGTGCGGGGTAACGGTACCCGGCTTGCAAATCACCATACCGCGGCAGATATCGGTCTTTTCGATACCACGGAGGAGCAGACCTACGTTGTCGCCGGCCTCACCGCGATCCAGGATCTTGCGGAACATTTCCACACCCGTGATGGTGGAAGTCAGATTCTCAGCGCCCATACCCAGGATCTGGACAGGGTCGCCGGTCTTGATCACACCACGCTCGATACGGCCCGTTGCAACGGTACCACGACCTGTGATGGAGAACACGTCTTCTACCGGCATGAGGAAGTCCTTGTCCACGGCACGTACCGGGAGCGGGATGTACTCATCCACGGCCTTCATCAGCTCTTCAACTTTTTCAACCCACTTGGCTTCGCCGTTGAGGGCGCCAAGGGCAGAACCCTTGATCACCGGAATCTTGTCGCCGGGGAACTTGTAGGTGGTGAGGAGTTCGCGTACTTCGATCTCCACGAGCTCGAGGAGTTCCGGATCGTCAACGAGGTCAACTTTGTTCATGAAGACCACGAGGGCCGGCACACCTACCTGACGGGCCAGGAGGATGTGCTCGCGCGTCTGGGGCATAGGACCGTCGGTAGCGGCTACCACGAGGATAGCGCCGTCCATCTGGGCAGCACCCGTAACCATGTTCTTCACATAGTCAGCGTGACCCGGGCAGTCCACGTGTGCATAGTGGCGCTTCTCGGTCTGGTACTCAACGTGTGAGGTGTTGATGGTGATACCGCGCTCTTTTTCTTCAGGCGCGTTGTCGATGGACGAGAAATCTCTTTCTGCGGCCAATCCTTTTTTCGCAAGCACTTTGGTGATTGCGGCCGTCAGCGTGGTCTTTCCGTGGTCGACGTGACCAATGGTACCCACGTTAACGTGCGGTTTCGAGCGATCAAATGTTTCCTTTGCCATACTTGAAAATCCCGGTTAAGTGTTTAAAGTGTATAAATTGATTTAAAGTAAATCCAACTCGCTGTTCTCCCGCCTGGAGAACATACACCCTAAACATGTTAAGCCTGTCGAATAAGGGTTATTCGTTAGCAAATTCTCCGGAACCTTGCTGATGGTCGCTACCCATCGGTTACCGGTTTACTTGCTCATCATTTCAACTTATGGTCCGGGCCGTTTGCCTGGAACGCTTACTACTGTCTCTGCGAGCCGTTGAACAGGATTGAACTGTCGACCTCTTCCTTACCAAGGAAGTGCTCTACCACTGAGCTACAACGGCAAAATAGCTGTTGGCTTTTGGCCGTTGGCTATTGGTGTTACCGATTCAGACTGCTCACCAGCCCTGTTCGGCAGGCTACTGGCTTTGTCTCGAACTGCCAAAAGCTAAAGGCCAAGCCAAAAGCTTCTCTTGAGCGGGAAACGAGGCTCGAACTCGCGACCTATAGCTTGGAAGGCTATCGCTCTACCAACTGAGCTACTCCCGCATTGTCCGCCGGAGCCTTGGCGCAGGCGGACCACATTCTTACCAACCCACTCTTCAACTTCGGCTCGCCCACCTTCGCCAAAGGCTACAGCGGGCACAGTGGGGGGAACAGGATTCGAACCTGTGAAGACATAAGTCAACAGATTTACAGTCTGTCCTCGTTGGCCGCTTGAGTATCCCCCCGTGGGTTTCCAACACCTTTCTGCCCGCCCAACAAAGCTCAGCGTGAAAACTGTGTTGCTCTATTTCCTAGAACGACTGCCTCCAGAAAAGGCCTTATTCAAGGCAAATTTCTAAAAACAGGAGTGCAAAATTAACGGCTTTTTGTTGATAGGCAAGCCAGCCTGCAGATTTTGCGGAAGCCCTGTCCCTACATAAAAACGATCTCCGAAACCACTTCTGCGCCAAACTCCTTCTTGAAAAGCTCCAGCATTTGGGGCTTGTGAAAACCCAGGTCATGCTTCAGGGAGGGCGAAAGAAGTTCAACGAACAGGACCTTGTCGCGGATGTAGATGCGTCGGGTCCGTTTGGCAATTGCCTTCCCCACAATCCGTTCCCAGGAGACCACCACGTTGGCCTCGTCAAAACGGGGCTTCAGGTGTTGCGTCTTCAGTAGCTCCTGGATGGCCTGGCTGATATGAATGGCCGTATCGTGCTTGGGTGACTTCATGTTTGCTCAGCCAAGGTACCACCTTCCACCAGAAACAGTTGGGCTGCTATCCCTGCCTCCGCCAACGCCTCCCGGCTACGCCCCGGACGGGCATCGGTAATGAAAATTTGCCCAAAACCTCCCTCCGCTACCCTTTTCATCAACTGGACGATCCGACGGTCATCAAGTTTGTCGAAAATATCGTCTAACAGGAGCAATGGCTTGAACCCGTTCTTCTCGGTTAAACAGTCGAATTCTGCCATTTTTAGGGCAATCAGAAAGGATTTTTGCTGGCCCTGTGACCCAAAGGTCCGCAGGTCGTTGGCCTGAAGGGTAAACCGGAAGTCGTCGCGGTGGACCCCTGCCGTGGTGCGCCCAAGGAGCAGGTCGCGGGGAACTCTGGCACGCAGTTCCGACCCAAAATCAAGGGTCTCCAAATCGGAGGTATAGTCAATGCCCATGCGCTCTGACGCCCCTTCAACGAGAAAACTGTAGTGGGCCAGCAGGCGAGGCACCAAGGTGGCAACAAATTCCTTTCGTTGACGGTGGATAAAGGCTCCTGCGGAAACCAAACGCTCATCGTAGGTGGCCAACAATTCCCTGTCGATATCGGGTCGATCGGCATACATTTTCAACAACCCGTTCCGATGCCTTAGGTTGGTCTGGTAGATCATCAGCTGCTCGAGATAGAGACGATTAAGCTGAGAAAGCAACGTATCGAAATACCGCCGGCGCACTTCGCCGCCATCCCAGACCAACTCGATGTCGGCAGGGGCGACCATCACCAGTGGGTACTTCCCGACGTGATCGGAAAAGCGACTGTACTCCTTTCCGTCTTCGGCCAATTTCCTTTTCCGATCCGGTGAATAAACACAGGTCACCTCCCGCCGCTGGTTGTCTTTGGAAAAAGCACCGCGGATCAAGAAGTGGCTTTCACCCAGCCGCACATTTTCGGCATCTGTGGCGGAGGTAATTCCCCTGGTAAGGCAGAGGTAATGAATGGCCTCCAAGAGGTTGGTTTTGCCGCTACCGTTGCGTCCGAGAAAGCAGTGGATCAACCCCTTAAACGTCGCGTCTGCCTGGGCATAGTTCTTAAAATTGGTCAAATGAAGGCTTTCCAGTCGCACAGCAGGGATTGGGAATTGTTGCGGGGGGCCCTTAATTTCGCCCTTCGTTTCAAAAGTAATTCATATGTCAGCTACGCCCCAATCCAAACCAAAAAGTCCCAAGGACAAAGCCGAATTCTCGAAAGAGACCTACATGCGCTGGTTTGAGATGATGTACCTGATGCGCCGGTTTGAGGACCGTTCCGGGCAACTGTATGGTATGCAAAAGATCAGGGGCTTCTGCCACTTGTATATCGGCCAGGAAGCCTGCGCAGCCGGGGCGATCACCGCGTTGACGCCGGATGATAAATGGATTACAGCTTACCGCGACCATGCGCACCCCCTGGGACTGGGAACCGACCCGCGCGCTGTCATGGCCGAACTCTACGGCAAGGAAACGGGTATCTCCAAAGGAAAGGGTGGTTCCATGCACATCTTTGACAAGTCGAAGAATTTCTTCGGTGGTCACGGTATCGTGGGTGGACAGGTACCGCTGGGTGCCGGAATGGCCTTTGCTGAAAAGTACCTGAAGACAAAGAACGTCGCCATTTGCTACATGGGCGATGGCGCGGTTCGGCAAGGAGCCTTCCACGAAGCGCTCAACCTCAGCATGCTTTGGAAGCTGCCGGTAATTTTTGTGATCGAGAATAACGGGTATGCCATGGGCACATCGGTCAAGCGGACTTCCAATGTAACAGAGTTGTATACCCTGGGTGAAGGATATGATATTCCTTCTGAACCGGTGGATGCCATGAGCGTAGAAGCCGTCCACCTGGCG
>JAYRXB010000441.1:0-5066 GCA_041917735.1 Cyclobacteriaceae bacterium | reverse complement strand
GTATCCAGGAGTGCCATAGGTTAGGAGTATTTACCTCCTTAGATACTGTTCAGCGGTCAAATGGTTGCACGCCGACCGGTAAATTTTGGAAAATGGGGTATGGAATAGCAGAAAAAGGGGGTGAACCGTATGGCGGCTACTTGCCGGGGCTGTTCCCTGGAGGTTTGAGCGCCGCCCGTCGCCTTTCAACGATCTCGTAATTGGTCAGGAATTCCTCCAGCCGCTCCGCCGGAAGGCCCTTGGCGATGATCTTCTTGTTTTCATTCAAGATGTAAAGCATCGGCGTGGTGTCGGCAAAGTAGTTGTCAAACAGCGAGCCCTGGTAGCTCCGCGGGCCGTTGACGGTCACCCAGGTCATCTTCATGTCGCGAATGTAGTTGCGCATCTTCACCATCGACGTGTCCAGGCTCACGGCAAAAACTTCCAGGTTGAACTTGTCCTTCTTCGCGGTGTAAAAGGTCACCAGGCGTGGCGTCTCTTCCTTGCAGTGACCGCAGTCGGGATCAAAGAAGTAGACGATCGCATACTTCTTACGGATATCGTACAACGCGCGCTTCTGGAAAAACTGGTCCTGCATCACGAGGTTGGCGCCGGTCTTGCCCACGAGGCTGTTCCGGAGCTTGTTGGCGTGGTCCTTCATGGTTTTCTTCATGGCAGGGTTCACCCAGAAGTCCATCTCGCCACTCGCATAATACTTGTCGTAGAGCCGGACAAATACTTCGTCAAGACCCATGATGGCCGGACGCTGGTACTTGTACACGCACGAGTACACCAGGTACTTGTAGGTCTCCTGGTTTACCTTCACCCGTTTGGCCAGGTTGTCAATAGCTGCCATCAGGCTGTCCGGAGTTTGCATCACCAGTTTGTCCAGGTACTCGGCAACTTTCTCCTGGTAGGCAGGAGACGGCAGCCGGATCAACGCGTCGTCGGTGATATCAAAGTTGTCGAAGAAGTGCTTCTTGTAATACCGATACTGGAAGAGCGAGTCGATTGTTCCGTCGGCACGGCGGGGAGGATCCGGCACCTCGATACGCCGGTTGGCATTCACCAACTTGGCGGTTACGGTCTGTGGATATTTATCCACCAACTCAGCCTGATAATCCTGCACTTTCCGGTCGATGGCGACATAACCCTCCCGGGCATCCTTTTTCTGGGCCTCGGTGAGTGTACTGTCCTTCAGGATCTTGATGAACGGTTCCGCCTCCTTGTGACGATCGGCGTTAAAGAGCATGTTCTCGAAGAACAGCCGGTTGTCTTCATCGCCAATCACCTTCATGTTGCGGATGTATTCTGGCCCGGAGGACTCCATCAAGAAATGCTGGTCCTGACCCACCACAAACCCGGGTTCAAAGAGCTTGGTGCGGTTCAGCACCAGGAAGTACACACCCCGGTCCAGCCGCTTGGAGCCGATGAAGGAGAATTTGCCATCCTTGTCGGATTTTGCCGTATCCCGTACAAAGGTGCTTTCACCATAATAATAACCAAGGAAAACGGTGGTGTCCTTCAAGTCCTTGATCCGGAAGTCTAGCTGATAACCGATGTCTGGGGCCTTGGGACCGCGCGACTCCTGGGCGCACGAAAGCAACGGGAGAATCAACGCAGCAAATGAAAGTACCTTCTTCATACAGGGATGCAATTTCCAAATTTTCCAACTAACCGCAATTAATGTTCCAATACCGGGTGAGGTGACCGGACAGGTAGAAGTACTCCTTCTTTTGCGTTATTTTGCAGCCTTTACCCATGTCAATTCAGGCTTCCCGGTTAAGCAAAGTGTTCGGTTCCCAACGGGCCGTCAATGCTGTCTCTTTCAACGTCCAGGAAGGCGAAATCGTTGGCTTCCTCGGCCCCAACGGCGCCGGAAAGTCGACGACCATGAAGATGATTACCGGCTACCTGCCACCGACGGAGGGCATCGCCCGGGTCAATGGCAGGAATGTCGTGGAGGATCCGCGCGCCGTTAAGCAGTCGATCGGTTACCTGGGCGAGCACAACCCGCTGTACCTCGACATGTACGTACACGAATACCTGGCCTTTGTGGCGGGCCTTTACCGCATCCCGGCATCGGCACAACGGCACCGCGTGACGGAAATGATCAGCCTCTGCGGGCTTGAGCTTGAACAGAACAAGAGAATCAGCGCATTGTCCAAGGGCTACCGCCAACGCATCGGTCTCGCCCAGGCGCTCATCCATGATCCGTCGGTGCTCGTACTCGATGAACCGACTTCTGGCCTTGATCCCAACCAGTTGATTGAAATCCGGAGCCTGATCAAACGGGTGAGCGCCAACAAGACCGTACTTTTTTCGTCGCACATCCTCCAGGAGGTGGAAGCCCTTTGTGATCGTGTCATCGTCATCCACCGCGGCAACATCGTGGCTGACGATCGGCTGCAAAACCTGACGCGTTCGTCCGACAGCACCATCATCGTCGAGTTCGCGGGACCGGTATCCGATGACCTGCTCCGCCAGGTGAACGGCGTGACGCAAGTGACACCGTTGACGGCAGGCCGTTACCGCCTTACCGCCAGCACCGACATCCGGCCAGCCGTAATTCGCTTCGCCGCCGACCACCAGCTGCCGCTGGTCGGCCTCACCCAGGAAGAAAACTCGCTCGAAGCCGTCTTCCGCCAGCTTACCCACACCGACGCCAACGCCAACGAAGCCTGACATGGTCCGGATCTTCCTCAAAGAAATCAACAGCTTCCTCGATTCCCTCATCGGGTATGCCGTGGTCGTCGTATTCCTCGTCGCCATGGGTCTCCTCATGTGGGTGTTTCCCGAAACGTCGGTGCTCGACTACGGCTTCGCCGATATGGACACGCTCTTCACACTGGGTCCGTTTGTCTTCATTTTCCTGGTCCCCGCCATCACCATGCGCAGCTTCGCCGAAGAGCGAAAAATGGGGACGCTGGAGTGGCTGCTCACCAAGCCGGTGTCGGAAGGGGAAATCGTGCTCGGCAAGTTCCTCGCCGCGGTCTGCCTGGTCATCGTATCGCTGGCTCCTACACTTATATATTATGTGACGCTCTACCAGCTGGGTAACCCGGCCGGGAATATTGATACCTCCGGCGTGGTAGGATCCTACATCGGCCTCGTCCTGCTCGGCGCTGTCTTCTGCGCCCTCGGTATCCTGGCGTCGTCTATGGTGACCAACCAGATCGTCGCGTTCCTGCTGGCCGCTTTCCTCAGTTTCATACTTTACACAGGCTTTGAGTCCGCCGCCGCACTGGTCAGCGATGGTCGCCTTGCCCTCGTCGTACGCCAGCTGGGCATTCAATACCACTTTGAATCGCTGTCGCGCGGACTGGTCGACAGCCGCGACCTGGTCTACTTCTTCTCGGTGGGCGGCATGCTGCTGCTCGGAGCCAAAACCGTCTTATCAAGCCGCTCATGGTAGCCTGGGAGAAAAAGAAAACCGGCGACCTGCTGCTGCTGTTCAACGGCATCTTGCTGGCGGTTGTGCTCAATCAACTGGCTGCGCTGTATGCCTTCCGGATTGACCTCACGGAGGAGAAACGGTACACCATCAAAGCGCCTACGGTATTGCTTCTGCAAAATCTTGATGACGATGTCTACATCGATGTCTACCTGGAGGGGGAATTGAATGCGGAGTTCCGTCGCCTGCGCAAGGCCGTCCGGGAGACGCTCGAAGAGTTCCGGGTACAGTCAGGCAACCGCGTCCACTACCAGTTTTCCGATCCGCTTGCGGCGGCAGGGGCTAACGCGCGCCAGGAATTTATGGCTGACCTGGTGTCGAAGGGGCTGAAGCCGATCAACATCATCGACTCAAGGGATGGGCGGCGCACGGAAAAGATCGTATTCCCCGGTGCACTGGTTTCGTTCGGAGGCCTCCAGTCGGGGGTCATGCTGTTGAAGGATCAGGTCGGCGGTGCTCAGCAAGATATCAACCGGGCGATCGAAGGCATCGAATTTGAGCTGGCCAACACGATCCAGCAGCTAACGCTGACGGAACGCAAGCGTGTTGGCTTCGTCGCCGGCCACCGTGAACTCGATAGTGCGGAGGTATCAGCGCTGCGTGAAGCCCTTGCCGCCCAATACGACGTAAACCTCAATGTCCGGTTGAATCGCCCGCTGCGCAACACGGAATACGATGTCATCGTCGTTGCCAAACCGCAATCCGGATTTTCGGAAGCAGAGAAGTACACCCTCGATCAATACCTCATGTCGGGCGGTAACCTCATATTCCTGCTCGACGCGCTGCGGGTAAACCTCGACAGCGTAGCCACCGGCGACTATTACGCCTTTCCCTATACGCTGGGACTGGACGACATGCTGTTCCGATATGGTGTCAGGCTGAACCCGGACCTGGTGCAGGACCTGGTGTCGCTGCGATACCCGATCGTTACCGGGCAAGTCAATGGCAGGCCACAGATCACGCCGATTGAATGGCCGTACTTCCCGCTTATAAACCAATACGCGCCTCATCCGGTCACGCGAAACCTCGATGCGACCATGTTGCGCTTCGCGGGAAGCCTGGATTCCGTCAAGGCCGTCGGCGTCAAAAAGACCCCCTTGTTGTTTTCCTCAGCCTACAGCCGCAGGGTGAGCGCGCCGCTGAAGATCAATGTCAACGACCTCCGCAAGGAGATCACCCCGCAGAATTTTTCGACAGCCAACATACCGGTGGCCTACCTGCTGGAGGGAACGTTCCGCTCGCTGTACGACAACCGCTTCCTTCCCGACGGCGTCGACGAGGCAGGGCGCAAGAACGTCAGCCAGTCGGCACGGGTGGCAGTGATTGCCGATGGCGATGTGGCGCGGAACGACATCAACCGACGCACCGGGCAGCCCGTGGAGTTGGGCTTCGACGCGGTCAGCAACCACACGTTTGCCAACCGCGAGCTGCTGCTCAATCTCGTCGCTTTCCTTACCGATGATTCCGGACTCATCACCACGCGCACAAAGGAGATTCGTGTTAGGCCGCTCGACAAAGAGAAAGTTCGAACGTCGCGAACGTACTGGCAATTGCTCAACCTCGTGGCACCGCTGTTGGTGTTATTGGCCGTCGGGGTGGGAAAGGCCTATTTCCGCCACCGTCGCTATGGTCG
>JAYRXB010000440.1:0-4092 GCA_041917735.1 Cyclobacteriaceae bacterium | reverse complement strand
GTCTTGCCATCATTCGGATGTACGCCCGTGTATTCCTGGGGCCTCATGTGAAGTCGATTTACGAGATGGCATACCGATCATCGTAACCTGGACTACCGCTAGGGCTTTGTGAATATCAACCGCTTGGCTTTGGTTGAATCGGGTTTGTCAACGAGTTCGATGCGGGTCGTTGTATACAATACAACCGTCCAATCTTCATTCAGCTCGTTGACGGGATCCTCATCATCAAACTCTATTTCCCACTCGAGCTCCCCGCTATCGCCATAGAGAATCCAACGGCCCGGAATCACGTTTCCACCGAGGGTGGCGGTCATTGAACTATCGGCAGCAAACACAAAATTGTATCCGGAAAAGGCCGCTGTCTGATTGGTTTTGTCAAAATACGATTCAACCACCCAGCTGCCGTTGCTGATTACGCCGTAAAGTTCGCTGGTGTCAATGTCGTCATCATCAAAATCATTATCATCGTCTTCATCGCAATCGTCGCTTCCCAGCAGCAGGTCTTCCAGTTCCTTGTAATCGTTCACAGCTGTTTCAGCGCCCGCAGAATCTACGAGTACAACCGGGAATTGGAGTGCAATCAAAACGTCGCCAGTCAATTGACTAAGGAATTGGTACGTATCCTTGTCCGACGTGAGGGTAACAACATTTGACCTTTGGTTTGTAGGGTCGTACGTGGCAATCCGGACAGGGTAGTTCAGGTCCACGCATTCGATGTCGTCATCTTCACCACCCTCCAGGCAATCTTCTACAAGATCTTCAAACGCATCGTGGCTGTTGATGACCTGCGTGGAATAGTCCGGAAACGTAACCGTGACCGGGAATTGGATGACAACGGTATCGTCATCGGAATTGGATTCGTCGAAGATCCGTTCGATCGCATCCAGTTCTTCTTCCGATGTGACGATGACGGGTTGGCCATTTACGATGAGGCTGATCGGGAAGACGAGGGAACTGCAACTGGCGTTGTCTACGATGTTGTCCCTGGAACCGTCGAGGGTGACCACACGCAACAGCAGCTGGGCCACCGGCGCGTCGATCGTTACTGCCTCTTCCGTGGGTATCGGGGCGATCTGCACCGATTCCTGTTGACACCCTGCCATTCCCAGGAGGAATGAAACCAGCAGTACAAAATGGATCGGCCGGAAATAGACTCGCTTCCCTGTGTCAGCCATGTATGGAAGGTTTGATCCTTTGGAAAGTAAGGGGGCAACCTTTGCGATTGCCCCCAAATATACGGGTTGAAGAATCAATCTTTATCGTCAATCAAATCTGTAGCCTCCTCGAGCAGGTTCTTGATGGCGTCTGCAATGTCTTTATTGCCATCGTTGTCAGAAGAGCCAGGGTTGATTTCGATCACCCCATCGCCATCGCCATCGGTGGCCAGGCTGAGGTTGATGCCACCCTTGACCGTACTAAACAACTGCTCCAATTGCAGATTGATCACGATCGCGGTTGCGTTCCCATTGATCACCACGTCAGCCGCAGCGGACTCAAAGTCGATTTCAAACTCCTCATCCGTATCATGCCAGAACACAAATGGGGTTCCGTTGATTGTACCTTTGATGAGAATGGACTTACCGTTCATTTCACCAGGCTCTAGGTTCTTGTGCATCTTGAACTCCACCTCCTCATAGGTGCCGTTGGGCAGGTTGACGGTCGTTACCAATTGCTCGGCAAATGCGGACGACTCAAACAAATCAACGACAAACGGCCCCTTCAACTTCACATCCTCATCGTAGATGGAATCCGTCTTGTAGCGTGGATCCTCCTTGTCGATTTCAAACTCCACTTCCCGAAGGCTGATTTTTACATCGGTAATTACCGTGGTTGCCGCCGACCTTCCGGTGATGGTCGCTCCGGTAGACGAAGATGCCTCCATTTTCAAATTGACTGCACCCGTAGCTGAAGGATCATTACTACTGCAAGAAGCCAGGGTCATTGCCCCAACAAACACTGCGGTACCAATCTTCCAGGCTAAATCTGTTGTTTTCATGGTTGGTTATCTGGTTTTTTGTATAAAACCGGTGAGTACGACGGATTCCCCAGCCAACTGAAAAAAAATATAATCTTACCTGGCATGAGCGAGGCCCCGCAAATGGATAATGTATGCAATGAGCAGGTCTTTAAGGGACTTTTTGAGGCGCACGCCAAGGATTTGTACCGCTACCTCTATTATCGCTTTGGGGCACGGGCCAATGCCCAGGACATGGTGCAGGAGGCATTTATCAAACTATGGGACAATTGCATTCGTGTGCCGTTCGCCAAAGCCCGGGCATTTCTATTCACTGTTGCCAACAACCAAACCCTCAATGAGTTGGCCAAAGAAAAGGCAGCCTTAAACTACCGTGGAAGTGCCAACCCAAATCCGCTGGCGGAGACACCCACTGATTTGTTGGAAGAAAAGGAATACATGGAACGGCTTCAGGCGGCCATAGAAGGACTTCCACCCGATCAGCGTGCAGCCTTCCTGCTGAATCGGGTGGAGAACAAGACACACCAGGAAATTGCAACGATCATGGAAATGCCACGCAAGACGGTAGAAAAGAAGATCTACGCAGCCGTGCGCACCCTGCAGGAAAAAGTCGGGAGAATTTGACAATTGGATTGGGGAATTTGGAGGATGAATCGGTTATAGTAATCAAGACCCATGAAAACGGACGATCGGGACCATTTGGAAAAATGGCTGGCCGGGGAAATGACCCCGGCGGAGCGGTCGGCCTTTGAGCAAACGGAGGAGTTTCGACAACTCCAACGGCTGCTCGCAGCTACGCAACGGTTCCGTGCCCCGGATTTCCACGCCGAGGCCGCATTCTCACGGCTACTGAAGGCGCGTGGACTGGCCGCCCAAAAACCGGCCCGCCAGGTATGGCTGACACCCTTGTTGCGGATAGCGGCGATGTTGGTGCTTACTGCCGGCGGACTGGTATACTGGCTCTACAATCCAACCACGGAGCGTGTCGCGCAACAAGCAGAACACATTGCATTTTACCTGCCGGATTCAACGGAAGTAACACTCAATGCCGCTACCACGATGGGTTATCAAGCAAGAAGGTGGGAGAGCAAACGAACGGTAACGCTGGATGGCGAGGCTTTCTTCCGCGTGCGAAAAGGTTCCCGGTTTCTCGTCAAGACCAGCATGGGCGAAGTCATGGTCATGGGAACAACATTCAACGTTCGGCAGCGCGGCAACCGATTGGAGGTCACCTGCTACGAGGGAAAGGTTTCCGTTACCACCCAGGGCGGACAAGCAACGCTGACCGCCGGAATGCACGTGGTGAAGCGCCAGAACCAACCCCTTGAGAAAACCCTAACATCCGGAGCTGCGCCCTTGTGGTTAATGCGAGAAAGCGCCTTCGAACGCATGCCCTTGCAGGAGGTTATCGAAGAAGTTCAGCGGCAATTCGGCATACGCGTGACAACAACCCATGTAGATACCTCAAAACTTTTCAGCGGAAGCTTCTCCCACGATGATTTACGCGTAGCTTTGGAATCGATTTCCTACCCGATGCACTTGACATTCCGCATCAGCGCCGACGGGAAAACTGTTGAATTGTCCGGTGAAACTCGCTAGGGCCGGGATCCTTACAGTTTTTCTTTTCTTCTTCCAGCAGGCAAGTGCACAGCAGGAGGGAATTCCCCTGCGCCAACTCTTGAAAGAGATCGAGAAACGCTATGGTGTTTCGTTTACCTACCTGGATGAGGACATCGAACCCATTTCCACTAAGCCGCCCGCCGATACACTCTCGATTTCGGAAGTAGTTGAATACCTGGGCACGCAAACCGGCCTTACCTTCTCGCTGCTAAACAACCGATTCATCACCGTCCAACGACAAGGGAAAATCGAGGTAACGCGGTGCGGCCGATTGATGGATAAGGAGACCCGGGATCCGCTCGCCGGTGCGTTGATTCAGGTCGGCAATCAATTAACCACCACGGACGGAGACGGGTATTTCCGGATCGCGGTATCCCAAACGGAATCCGTGCTCCTCCTTCGGGCTATGGGATATGAGCAGGTTCAACGGGACTTGCGTGACTTTCCCAAGGAGAAATGCCAGGATATCTATCTCGAATTGAGTGCCCAGTGGCTCC
>JAYRXB010000439.1:0-3811 GCA_041917735.1 Cyclobacteriaceae bacterium | reverse complement strand
TACGAGAAGAAGCGCGACTTCAAGAAGACCTCCGAGCCGGCGCCGGCAGTGATTGAAGGAGCAGGGACGAATTTTGTTGTTCACCGCCACCACGCGTCGCACCTGCACTACGACCTGCGCCTGGAGCAAGACGGTGTGCTGAAATCGTGGGCTGTGCCGCGCGGGCTGCCGCCGCACCCCGGGGTCAAGCGGCTGGCCGTGCAGACGGAAGATCACCCGATGAAGTACCTGACGTTCAATGGCACCATTCCCAAGGGGCAGTACGGTGGTGGCGATATGTGGATCTACGCCCTGGGACAATACCAGATCACGAAAGACAAGAAGGACGGCTTCTACTTCCGCCTCAACAGCAAGGAGGTTAACGGAGAGTACAGGATCTACAAGATCAAGGAAAAGGAGTGGTTGTTTGAGCGGGTGGACCAGCCGCAGGTAAACTACCTGAGCGACACCATCGACTTCATGTTGTCGGAGCAGTCGCGCGAAGTGCCGAAAGGGGAGGACTACCTCTATGAGGTGAAGTGGGACGGCATCCGCGCGATGATTTCGCTGGAAGACGGGCAACTGAAGATCCGCAGCCGCAACCACAACGACATCACCGCGCAGTTTCCGGAACTGTTGCAGGCCGACAAGGGCTTTCAGGCTACGTGCGGCCTCTTCGACGCCGAGATTGTATGCCTCGACAAGAACGGGCGCCCCGATTTCAAGAAAGTGATATCGCGGCTGCAGGCACGCGGCGAGACCAACATTCAGAAGCTCAGCAAAACCAGCCCGGTGTTCTGTTACATCTTCGACTGCCTGTACCTCGATGGCCGTCCGCTGGTGAATGAGGCGCTGGTGAAGCGAAAGGAATGGCTTGCCGATGCGATCAAGGCAGACTCGCCGTACCGCGTGAGTGAAAGTGTCGATGATGGTGAGGCCTTGTTTGCCGCTGCCCGCGAGCACGGACTGGAGGGCATCATGGCCAAGCGGAAGGACGGCAAGTACCTGCCCGGCCGACGCAGCGACGTGTGGTTGAAGGTGAAGGTCCGCAACACGGTCGACTGCCTGATCATCGGCTATACTACCGGAAAGGGCAACCGCGAGGCGACCTTTGGCTCACTGCAGATTGCCGAAGCGATAGATGGCACGCTGCACTATCGCGGCAAGGTGGGCACCGGCTTTGACGATGCCACGATGAAGTACATCCTGGGTGAAATGAAGAAACTGAAGAAACTCAAGGGTCCGCCCAAGCTGAAAGGAGGGGCGATCGTTGACGAGAAGGTAACGCAGTGGATTGAGCCAGAATTGCTAGCCGAAATCAGCTATGCGCAACTCACCAAAGACAAGATGTACCGGGAGCCGGTATTTCTAAGGCTGAGGGTGGATAGGTAGCTTTTTGCATCCATTCGGTTTTGTAAATTCACCTCAGCTAATTCTACTATTATGACCCGTTACAAAGAGCAGCAAACTGGCTGGTTGATGGTCGTCCCGGCCGCCCTTATGTTTTTGTTGTTGACCTGGTTGTATACCTTCCAATTGGGTGACCGCCCGATCTCAACGGGATCTTACCTGGTTGCCATCGGAGTCCTGGTTCTGATTGTCGCCCTCATGTACCGGATGCAGACCGAAGTGACCGAGGCGAGCGTATCCGTTCAATTTGGAGTCGGCCTGATCAAGCGGGTGATACCGGTCGACTCCATTCAAAGCGTAAAGGTCGTTACGAATGCGTGGTATTACGGCTGGGGTATCCGGTATATTCCCGGTGGAAGGTTGTACAACATCAGTGGCACCAAAGGGATTGAGCTTCAGTTGAAGACTGGCCGGGTAGCCAGGATCGGCTCTGCGGATCCGGTGGGACTGGCAAGAGCGGTGGAAGAGGTTATTACAAAGTAGACGCGGGTCCGAGAAAACGATGATCCCCGGGCCAAGACCCGGGGACCCATCAAATGTCTCTCCTTACTGGGCGGATCTATAATCCGCATTCACGGTGTCCCACAATTTTTTTAGCTCTGCATAACGATCATAAAGATCCTTGCCTGGCCGCTGATCAGCCTGGTCCAGTTGCTGGCGCAGGTAGTTGATCTGGTCTACGAGCATGGGCGTCTCGTAGATGCCTTCTTTGGTTACCAGCATGGACTCCACGTTCGCCAGTTTCTTGTCCAGATCCTTTTGTGCATCGGATGCTTTGCCTTCCTTGACGAGCGCCGCGATATCCTTTCGTTGCTTCTTGATCGCGTCCGTCAGCCGCTTGGCGGTGTCGAGCAGCAGGGTGACTTCCCCGGCGAACTGTTCCTGAGCCTTCATGTCGTCCAGGGAAACCTTGCCGTTGATGCGGGGATCCGCGAGCAGGTTGAAAGGCTGTGTGAACACCAGGTTGTCGACAGTAAGTCGGGCGATGTATTCTCCCGGGCTCACGCGGTGGCCGCCACGCTTGCTGCGCGCCGGGTCAGCATCCCAGGGCCCTTCGTGGGCCATATCCCAGCGAAAACGATTGGCTCCCATGTTCTTCGAAAGATCAGCACGCGCGTTTCTTGACACGAAATTCGTCGCCATGTCCCGGCTGTTGGCTGCCTGGGCCGGCTGTGTGGGCGCGGCGCTGGTGAAAGACCGGACGACCTTTCCGCCACTCAGAATCTCCAGCCTGATATCGCCCTGCGGCTTGCCTTTGAGGTAGTAGTCGATGGTCACGGCCGGGGCCGGGTAATAGGGAACTTCGGTGCGCGCATTGCCCTGGTACCGGTAGCGGTACGCGTCGGCCGGCTTGAAGAGATGAGCCGGTTGTGAACGTGCGAGGGCGAGTTGGTGCAGCATGGTGATGTTGTCGATGATCCAGAAGCCGCGGCCCATGGTAGACAGGACAAGATCCTTGCGGTGAATCTTGATGTCCGTGATGGGCGTAATGGGAAGGTTCTGCTGGAAGGCCTGCCAGTTTTCGCCATCGTCGAGTGACACGAACATGCCGTACTCCGTGCCGGCATAGAGTACGCCGGCGGCTTTCGGGTCTTCCCGGACCACACGAACCGGATAATCGGCCGGGATGCCTTTGGTAATGAGCTTCCACGTCTTGCCGAAGTCGAGTGTCTTGAAGATGTACGGCTTCCAGTCACCCAGTTGGTATCGCAGCGACACGAAGTAGGCTTTGCCTTCCTGGTGCGCAGATGGCTCCACGCAGTCGATGCGACCACCCGGAGGTAATTCGCCGGGGGTGACGTTGGTCCATGTCCTTCCGTTGTCACGGGTTACGTGGACGGGACCGTCGTTGGCACCCACCCAGATAAGCCCCTGCACGAGCGACGACTCCTTGATATCGTAGATCGTGCTATAGAATTCCTCACCGGTGATGTCGCGGGTGATCGGGCTGCCGGAGATCACTTGCTTCGTAGGATCATTGGCTGTGAGGTCGGGGGAGATGATCTCCCAGGAGAGGCCATCGTTGATGGTGCGGTGCACAAACTGGCTTGTATGGTAGACCACGTTCGGGTTGTGCGGAGAGACGTGGATGGGCGACACGCGCTGAAAGCGATACGGAAGGTCTTTGGGGTTGTGACCGTACATGTTGCCGCCACCGACTACGTACACGCGCTCCTGGCCGGTGCTCTTGTCATAGACTGTGAAGCGTCCTTTGCAGTTCGCATACACTATGTTGGAGTTGCCGGGCTTGGGTACAGCCGGACCCGTCTCACAGCCTCCGGTCGACATCAAAAAGCTGGCAGGTCCCGTCTGCGGATCGTAGGGCGGCAGCGATGGCACGCTGATGGTTGTGCCATTGTCCTGCTGTCCGGCGTAGAGCCAATACGGGTATTGGTCGTCGACGTCTACCTGGTAGAGTTCC
>JAYRXB010000438.1:0-5401 GCA_041917735.1 Cyclobacteriaceae bacterium | reverse complement strand
GTTCCAAGCAAGACGGCAACGAGTTTGGAGCGCACCAATGTCACGCCAATCTGGTACACCTGGACGCCGCCAAAGATGGAGGTAGCCTTAAAGATCTGTCGGTAGGATGACCGCTGTTCGCTCATGTCAACGAAAATCATTCAGTGCGTTCACCACGTGTTCTGCTTCGGCTAGCGGCATGACGGGGCTGAGGGGTAAACTCAAGGCCTGGGCATGAATCTGCTCGGTGATAGGAAACGAGAAGGTGCCCAAATCACGGTAGGCGCCCTGGTGGTGCGGGGGAATGGGGTAGTGAATGAGCGTCTGGATACCCCGCTCGGTGAGGTAACGCTGAAGCCGGTCACGTTCCGAACAACGGATAACGTACAGGTGCCAGACGTGGGATTCCGGATCGGCTGGAAAATCCGGGGCCATGATCCGTTCATTGTGAATATTCCGGCCGTAGTACCCGGCTATGGCCCGTCGCTTTGAATTGTCTGCATCCAGCCTTGGGAGTTTCACCCGCAGCGCCGCCGCCTGCATCTCATCCAGCCTGGAGTTCAGTCCTTTCCAGGCGTGTACGTACTTCTCCTTCGATCCGTAATTTCCCAGTGCCCTCACCTGCGCCGCCAGGGACGGATCGTTGGTGGTTACCGCCCCTCCGTCGCCAAGCGCCCCCAGGTTCTTTCCGGGATAGAAACTGTGCCCGGCCGCATGTCCGATTGCACCCGTCCGGAGTGTCCCGTATCTCGCGCCAATTGCTTGCGCATTGTCTTCCACCAGGAGCAGATCATGCTTCGTTGCGATATGTTCTACCTCAGCCCGCATGGCGTTCCGGCCATACAGGTGCACCAGCAAGATCGCCCGGGTTCGGTGGGTTATGGCTTCCTCGAGGCGCACCGGATCGAGGTTGTAGGTATGCATGTCCGGCTCTGTCAGCACCGGGACCAGCCGGTTCTCCGTAATTGACAGGATGGAGGCAATGAAGGTATTGGCGGGGACGATGACTTCATCTCCTTCCTTCAGTTTGCCCAAGTCCATGTAAGCCCGAAAAATCAACCGCAAGGCATCCAATCCATTGGCGACACCTATACAATGGGCTGATTGGAGGTATGCGGCATACTCCGCTTCAAACCTATTTACCTCCTCACCCTGGATATACCACCCCGAATCAACCACCCGCCGGATAGCCTCCGATAGCTCCGGCTGAAAGGAATCGTTAATCTTCTTCAGGTCGAGGAACTTAATCAAGCGAGGATTTTATTTTGCTCTTCCGGCGTAAATGTGCGCAACAGACGGGCGGGTGTGCCGCCCACAATGCTGAAGTCAGGAAACGAATCTGTGACAAAGCTGTTGACCCCCACTACACAGAAGCGGCCGAGCGTGACACCCGGCATGATGACCGATCCGGTGCCAATCCAGGTGTGATCGCCAATGTGCACCTCACCACGCTCGATCGGATAAACGCGCTGCATTTCGGGTGAGGCGTTGGGGCCGGAACCGGAAAGGATGGTGATGTTCTGCGCCAAGCTCACGTGTGCTCCCAGCCTGACCCGGGCATTAAATCCTTCGATCAAGGTGTTCATGCCCACGTATGAACCCTGGCCAATTTCCAGCAAATGACCGGGCGCACCAAACAAGGAGCACCGCTTGGCTATCTTGGTTCCCTGTCCAACCCGGATGTTATTCAGCGAGGAAGAAGGATCCACCTGCACGCCATCTTCCAGAAAGATGTTTTCTTCCTTCATGACCGTCGGTTTAAAAAAGTGTCAAAGACAAAAAGAAAGTAGTCCAGGTCGTCGTTGGTCAGCGCCTGGTGGACCGGCAAAAAGAACGCCTGCTCCCCGTAGAACACGCTGCACTGAATACCGTGCCGCGTCATGTGGACTTTCAGTTGTTCAAGGTCAACCTCCGGGCACTTGAACAACAGGGCTCCAGGGACTTCCTTCCCGGAGAGCGGGAGGCGCTCTTCGCATCCCCGGCTTCGAAGAGCCGCGAGGAGGTATGCATAGTTATGTCTCCTCGCACGGATGATATCATCTTCCTGCCGCAGGCACACCGACATGACATTTCGGTAATGCTGGTGTGCGGATGCTTCACGGGGATCGGGCGTACTCAATTGGTTTACCGAGGCCAGTAACCCGCCTTCCTGCAGGGGAAACATTTTCGGGAAACTGTAGACTACGTATTCACCCACTCTTCCGGTCAAACCCTGAGCATCTCCGGAGAAGAAGCTGTATGCACAGTCTTCGATGATCGGCACGTTGACACTCCGTTTGAGTTCATCCAGCCCCGGATACACGAAGCCGAACTCATGGATGACGATGATGACCTTTGTTTGGTTAGTGACCGCGCGATTCCAGCGGCAAAATTTCTCGACCTCCCGGGTTACGCAACTGCTGATGTAGCGATTCTGCGTAGTGGTCAGGATCGTTACCAGATCACCGTCGCCCAACTTAAGCTGTGCCAGCGCCAGGTGGATTGCCTCCCGGCCGTTGGTGGTGTACCGGATGTGAAATCCCGGGTGCCTGCTCCTGAAATAATCATCCGAGTCATTCCGTACGGGCAAGTGCCTATTCCTGCCGATATCCGTCGCACAAAAGGGACTGATCTTGTAGTCGGGAACCAGGTACGGATCGGGTTGGGCTACAAACATAATCAGAGTGACTTTTCGTAAATCAACTTGGGTTGAAGGCTGCAACCCAGGCTTTCCTTGAATTCACAAAGGCCATAGTTCGGCAGAGAATTTTCTGTGGAATAGCCAATGTCAAGCACCTCCAAGCCCGTGGTACGATAGTACTCAAACAGCTTATAGGAAAGAAAATTCATGGTGCGCAGTCCGGCATGCGCAGGCAGGTCGCCCCAGTACACCACCTGCCCGATCCGGGGCGCCACTTGAAAAACAATGGCCGCACCCACCGGCATCTGTTCCCGTGTGGTAACCAAAAAGTAACTGATGGGCATAACCACGGCGGTCTGCCTGATTTGGTCGAGTGTCATCCGGAGCGGCTTTGATCGGGCCTGCCGGTTCAATCGAATGATGTCATAGGCTGCTTCCTCGTCTGCAGGTGTGCTGCATATCCTGAAAAGCAAGCCATGATCCATAGCCTGCCGAAGATTTTTTCGGGCATTGCGCCAGATCGTCGAAGGATATGCATCGGTCAGTCGATCCAGGTTAAAATGAAAATTCAATTCTGTATGGATCACCCTGTAGCTGCGGCGAAAGAATACATTGACCACTTTAGCCAGGAAGGATTCTCCGTAGATGGGTGGCGGCAGCGTGATGTGGAGCTTTGTGATTCCGCGGGCAGCCGCCCACCCTTCGAGAAGTTCCGCAGCGGCTTCCAGGGATTGAAGGCTTACGTCTTCGTCGGATGGCGTAAAGCCGTCAAATGGCGCCGAGAACGGTGAGCGGAACACACCGTCAACGGTGGCACCGATGATTCCCAGCCTCACGCGACTATCGCGAAAGAGAAGGTAATGCACCGAAGGCACTTTAGGCGCATTCAATGCTGCAAAAGCGCCTTTGCCGAATGCGTGATACGCCTTGAGGTGCCCGTCATACGCTATGGCGTCAACTTCCAGAATTTCCATCAGACAACAGAACGCTTATGGGCAAGAAAGTCCTCCCAGTGACGGAAATAGTCAGACTCATCAAATTCGGTTGACGCCAGAACCAGGCAAATGGCCCCGGATGAAAAATTCTCCAACTCCCGCCAAATACCCGGAGGAATGTATAGGCCCTGGTACGCCTTTGAAAGTGTGATGCGCTGCTCCGTGTGCCCATCTTTCAGGACGATGTCAAAACTGCCCATTGCCGCGACAATCAACTGTTCGAGCGCTCGGTGACCGTGACCCCCGCGAGCCTCGCCACCGGGGATATCGTACAAGTAGTAGACGCGCGCGATCGGACACGGAACATCCTGCAAACTATTGATTGCCGTGATGTTGCCCGAGGCGTTGTTGATCTTTGGCAGGCTCAATAGCCGGCAATCGGCAACCGAAGCGTGGTTCATGATTTCGTATTTGCAAACTCGCTGAAGTCGCGTATATAATCGGTGGCCGAATACGGCTGACTTGACAAGTGCAGGCTAAAGGAATTGGTAGAGAAATTCTCCATGTGCCGCCACGTCAGTGCCGGGATAACAAGCCCATAATAGGATCGCTTCATGGCGAAACGATGCTGCGCGCCGTTCCTCTCGGTAATCACCACATCAAAGCTGCCGCTCAGGGCGACAATAATCTCTTCCTGCGACCGGTAGGCATGTCCCCCGCGCGTGCTGTCACCGGGTACATCATAAGTCCAAAATGCGCGCGCTATCGTGAACGGAACAACCGGTGGCTGTAAGTAAGTGAGGTTGCCGCGGGGATCTGTAATCTTGGGAAACTGGATTATCCTCGCGTTCATGGATCAATCTTCTTCGTAGTATCCCTCGCCCTGGCGCTTCTTCTTCCGACCATAAACACCGTAGCCGTAGGCGTAGCCGTAACCATAGCCATACGCATAACCATAACCACTGGTGTAGCCGTAGCCATAGCCCGGACCTGACTTGCTGATGTCATTCAGCACAATACTGATCTTCTTGATCTTCTCGGCACGATAATAATCGTCGATGGAACGCAGGAGTGACTTCGGCGTATAATCCTGTCGTACGATGAACAACGTGTGGTCTACTTTCGGAGCCAACAGAAAGGCGTCGGTTACGAGGGCCAGCGGCGGAGAGTCAATAAAGATGATGTCAAATTGTTTCTTCGCCTCCTCGAGGAAATCATTCATTCTTCGCGTCAGCAGCAATTCCGACGGGTTTGGCGGTACAGGGCCGCCGCTAACGAGATAGAGATTGTCGTGCTTTGTCTTTTGAACTACGGAATTGAAGTCCGAGATGTTAGCCAGGTAATTGCTCAGGCCCGTATCGTTGCTCAGCTCAAAGTCGCCATAAAGCCTGGGCTTTCGCATGTCCGCACCCACAATGAGGGTTTTCTTTCCGGATAGTGCAAAGACTGCAGCCAGGTTGATTGAAGTAAATGTTTTGCCTTCACCAGAAACCGAACTAGTTACTAGGAACAGTCCCTTCTCCTGGCCTCCCAGAAAATAGTTCAGGTTGGATCGAAGGGCCCGGAAGGATTCGGATATGGAAGATTTGGGACGCGTAAAGACTTCAAGGTTAAGGTCTCCCCGTTTGTGTCCTACCCCGCCGATAAAGGGGATGGACGTCATCTTTTCAATATCTTCTTTGGATTGAATGCGGGTGTTAATCCATTCGAGGAAAAGAAACACACCCAGCGGGAGGAAAAGGCCGGCCAGCAACCCAATCATGTAGTTCCGCGACGGGGACGGTGAAATGGGACCAACCGCCAGCGGCGGATTCACCACGACGATGTCCGTTGTATTCGATGCTTTGGAGATGCCCATCTCGGCGCG
>JAYRXB010000437.1:0-2369 GCA_041917735.1 Cyclobacteriaceae bacterium | reverse complement strand
GAGGAGGTGTTTTTTCCCGGTTGGGGAACGCTAAAGTAGTGAATTGGGAAGGCTTTGACTATGACCGGAAAGGCCTGTTTAAGCCTGTTTTTCGGGCAACCGTGGCAGGCCCAGCAGCTTGCCGATAATGAGCATGCCGTAGAGGTTCCCCCAAACTGCCTCCAGGGTAGCGATGTTGCGAATGAGCTTCGTGGGCTCGAGTCCCGGATCCATACCACCCAGTACGGAGAAACTGTAGGTGACGCACTCGGAGTAGTTCGGAAAACCAAGCTCAATGGTTTTGCCCAGGGCGCCCGGGTTGGCGATACTCAGGAGGTCGTACAAGCTTCCAAACGAGATGCCGACCATCAAAAACACGCACGCCGCACCCCATAGTTTGTCGGGCGTGAGGTGGCTGCCCGAAAAGATATCCCGGATCGCAAACGCAATTACGGTCACTTCAATGGGGAAAAGAAGACCGTGCACGGTCAGCAGTAGGGCCTGTCGGTTGGGAACATCAATAATCTTGTAATACGGGAATTCCGCCAGGACGCCAAGCCCGATTGTCAGCGTGAGCAGGGTAAACAGGACAGCCAGGAGCAGGCGGTTCTTGGTGAAGTTGCGCAACAGGTCGCAGAGCAGGTAGGTGTATACCGTGCCGAAGAACGAAAAGATCGTGATGATGAACTTGCTGAGGTCGCTGGTGGAGTCTTCCAGGATGGGCTGCGAGAGGGTGAGTCCAAAGACAATAATGATTACCTGGATCAGGACGATGTTCCGGTAATCCTTGGTTTTCTCCCGCTGCAATTCGGAAGCCGACAAGGCGCGGTTGAGCCATTCTGAAATTTTGCCCATGCCTGCAAGATAGGGGATTCAGGATTTGGATGCACTCGCCTGAAACACGCGCGGACTGACTGTATGCCAAGCTATAAGGAGGATAACCAGGTATGCGGGCAGGAAGAAGCGGTCTTCCACAAACGGGTGGAGCAGGTAACGGGCTATCATCGAGAGCAAGGTACCCCAGAGGAACAGGGAAACGAGATCCGTTGACCGACGAAGCAGGAGGGTAAAGACTGCTACCGTGACCATTGGAATCACAAAACTGTTGCCGAGGTTGATCAGGCCTTGCCGGTAAAGCGCAAGCCTCTCGTTGAACGAACTTTCATCCAAAAGGTATTCGCCAATAACCCGTTGGTCACCCATCAGGTACAACGAAAGCAAAATTCCCCCGGCCAGCCACGCGATCGCCTGTACCCGGGGAAGTTGCTTTCTCACCGCCAGCACGCCAACGACGGGGGCCGTAAGCAGGACCGCATCGGGGCGTACGAGGATTGAAAGCGTCATTACGGCAACGCCCCAGGTGGTGACATCCCGGAGGACGAGCACGAACCCCACGGTGAACACCAGGGCACAAAGCATGTCCGGGCTTGAGTACCGGGCCAGGTCGATCATCGGTGGTGCCAGGACGATCACAAAGGTGAACAACGCCGCGGCCGGTACCGGTGCCAGTTTCCTGGACCAGCTGAAGAGAACCAGTCCCAGCAGGAAGTAACTTATAATGGAAGGGAGCCATGTAGCCGCGAGTGGGTTTACGCCGAGGTAGAACAGCAAACCAGCCAGGCTTGTATAGCCAGGCTTTAGGGTGTGGTAGCGGAGGATAGCCTCAAAGGCTACCGCATCCTCCTGGAGTTCTGGCTGTCGCGCGGCGATGGCTTGGTAATCGTATTCCGGCATATGGGATTGTGCTTCCTGGTAGACCCGCTGGTGGGTTACTGCGAAGGGAACCTCGGGTGAGGCCATGATGATGGCCATGTACGGGAACATATCCCAGTTGTAGTATGGACGTCGTGCCAGCACCAGGGATGCTGCCAGGAGAATTCCTGCCACCAGCAGGGTATACGGCAACTGGCGGGCGGGCTTCATGATTGTCCAAAAATACAAAAAGCGGCCTCGGCCGCTTTTTGAATCCCCACTTGGGGTAGTTCGGTAATGATTACATGTTGCCCATGCCACCGCCCATGTTGCCGGTCGTAGGAGCCGGTGTGGGTGCGGGAGCCGGTGCAGGTGCCGGAGCCGGTGCTGCTTTGGGAGCGGCTTTCTTGGCGGCAGGCTTTTTCTTGGCAGCTTTCTTTGCGGCCTTCTTGGCAGGCTTCTTCGCTGCTTTCTTCACGGTCTTCTTGGCTTTCGCCTTCACTTTTTTGGCGGCCTTTTTTGCTTTCTTCTTTGCCATGGTCAAACTGTTTTTAGTGGTTATAAGGTTAGCGTTAACAGGTACTGTCTGTGTAACGGGTGACAAATTTGAGAGAAGAGTTCATCAATAAAAATCAATAGCGGGATTTTTTTTAATCATCCATGCGGTCAGGTAACACACGTTGATCTGAGAGAAGTGT
>JAYRXB010000436.1:0-2824 GCA_041917735.1 Cyclobacteriaceae bacterium | reverse complement strand
CTGGCCAGTGATCGGCAAAGAAAGTGCGATCGCCAAATTTGCTCTTGCTGATGATGAAGCCGTCTTTGGGAACGCCCGAATAGACTATGGTGATTGTGAGCACCTGGCCGGCAGAAGCTGCCGTTCCCGGATTAAGTATCAAACGATCTTCTGTGTGGGTAAATGATAGTGCAGTCTCCCCCAGCTTCACGGAATGCACGGTCATCCCCATCCCTCCGGCATCCCGGCCTGCCAGGTCGAGGAAAAAAGAGGATACGGGTTTCAGGAATTTGATTTCTACCTGTGCCCGCCCGGCGACGATGTCGGTGGTATCGTTCAGTTCTATCCTGAAGGAATAATGGAGCACATCGATGGCTTCCTGGCGGGGGTAGGGGTCACGACCCTGCACGATTGTCACGAAAACCGTCAGGGCAAGAGCAAGCTGAAATCGAAGCAGTCGCATAGTTTGCCAATGTAAGGGCATGCGACCAACTGTAAAAGTACTTGTGATGCTGGCGGTATCCGGTCTATCGATGGGCTGGGGGTTCTTTGGCCACGAGTCCATCAACCGGCTTGCCGTGTTTTCGCTGCCGCCGGAAATGATTGTTTTCTATAAGCAGAACATCGACTACCTGGTAGAGGCCTCCGTCAATCCCGACAAGCGCAGGTACGCCGTAAAGGAAGAGGGCCCCCGGCACTACATCGACCTCGATAGCTACGGAACGCAGCGCTTGCCCAAGTATTGGAGGACTGCGACAGACAGCCTGGGCGAGGATTCCCTGATGAAGCATGGGATCGTGCCGTGGCACATCGCCATCATGACAGAGAAACTGCGGGAGGCATTCTTCATTCGAGACCCGGATCGGATCCTGCGCTTGTCGGCGGAGCTTGCCCACTACGTTGGGGATGCCAATGTACCACTGCACACAACCCGCAATCATAATGGCCAGCTTACCAACCAGCATGGCATCCATGGGTTATGGGAATCACGCCTTCCCGAACTCTTTCATGCCCGGTACAATTTTTTAGTTGGCCGCGCTTCCTATGAGCCGGATGTTTCGCGCCGTGCCTGGGGGGCTGTATTCCAAGCTCATGCGTTGGTAGACTCGGTGCTCACCGAAGAGCGGTTGCTGGCAAGCGATCAGGGGGGCATCAAGTTCAATTATGAGACAAGAGGAAAGCAGACGGCTCGTGTCATTAGCCCGGATTATGCGGCGATGTATCATGCGCGCCTGCATGGAATGGTAGAGCGTCAGTTGCGCGCCAGTATTCGGATGACAGCAGATTTGTGGTACACGGCCTGGGTAGACGCGGGTCAGCCTGACTTGCGCAACCTGCTCGCCTTTCGTCCCACCGAGGAGGACATCCGCCAGCGGAAGGCCGAATGGGAGGCATGGAAGCAGCGCGTCTACCCGGCCCGCGAACATGAATCCGGCAGCAATTAGCGGGCAGGCTTGGATTTATGGGGGAAAATCCAAATATTCGAAAAACTTAACCTAACCAAATCCTATGGGTTTCTTCAACGATCCTAACCGTATCCCGGAGAACTACGGCCTCAAAACAGCGGCCGGACTCATTGTGTATTTCCTCCTCATGCAGGTGATCGACAAGCACCACCACGTGGAGTTGCGACTGCTCAACCTTGTTATCCTTTCGGTAGGTATTTACTATGCGTTGAAAAAATTCAAGAACACCCATGAGCACCACATGAACTATTTCCGTGGACTGATCGTGGGTGTCGCAACCAGCGCGATCGCTTCGGTTGTGTTCGGCGCTTTTCTGTTCGCCTACATGAAGATTAATCCCGCGCTGCTGCAGTCGATTCAGGAGAATGAGCCCATGGGGCATTACCTCAATGAGTATATCTCTTCCTTCATCGTCGCGCTGGAAGGTGTATTTTCCGGCCTGCTGGTCACCTTCGTACTCATGAACTACGTCGATTCCGATGAGGTCAATGACCCTGCGGGCGAGAGTAACTGATTTGCCTTCAATCTTTGAAAAAAGCCCCCGACGTCAGGGGGTTTTTTGTTTAACTTGCCTGTGTCAATACCTGATCGCGTATGCGCTATGCCCCTATAGACTCTTCCCTTTTCATTTCCAACCGCAAACGACTTGTCCGTGAATTGAAGGACGACTCGCTGGCTGTCCTGAATGCCAGCGACACGATGCCGACCACCGCCGACGGTACGATGCCTTTTCGGCAGAACAGCGATTTGTTCTACCTGACCGGCATCCAGCAGGAGGAAACCATTCTTCTCCTTTGCCCGGGTTTTCGCGATGAGGGCAAACGCGAGATCCTCTTTCTGCTCGAACCCAACGAGCACCTGGAGAAGTGGCATGGCCACAAGTTGACCAAAGCCGAGGCTACGGCCATATCCGGGATTAAGACGGTGATGTGGCTGTCTGAATTTGAAGGCATGTTTCATCACCTGATGGTGATGGGTGGCGCCGAACACGTTTACCTCAACACCAACGAACATTACCGGGCGGAGATTGTTGTGCAGACACGCGACGCGAGGTTCATCGAATGGTGCCAACAGCGTTATCCGCTTCACACCTACCAACGGCTTGCACCCATCATGGCCAAACTGCGGACCGTCAAGCAGCCCCAGGAACTCCAGCTGCTGCAGCAGGCTTGTGACATCACGGAAAAGGCATTCCGCCGGGTGCTGAAGTTTGTAAAGCCGGGCGTCATGGAGTACGAGGTGGAGGCCGAATACACCCACGAATTTGTCCGCAACGGTTCACGTGGCCATGCGTATACGCCGATCATCGCATCGGGTAAAAACAATGTGATCCTTCACTACATCGACAATGACCAGCGCTGCGGTAAAGGTGAACTGCT
>JAYRXB010000435.1:0-1603 GCA_041917735.1 Cyclobacteriaceae bacterium | reverse complement strand
TGCTGCATGATGGTATATAGGGCCTTGACCCGCTGGGGATGAAACCCCGGCTGGATCAATCGCCGCTGACGGAGCCAGTACGGGCCGTTGGAGGTGAGCAACCCGTTGCCGATGAAGCGACCCAGCTTCTGGGTTACCATCCGCGATTTGTAGTAGTTGCGCTGGTTGCGCCGGAGGACGTAGTCGATAAAGTCCGGGTCTTGCGTCAGGATCATGCGGCCATCCAGCCCGTCGGCCACTGAATACGTCTCACCAAAGCGGTCGACGGATTCCATCATGGTCTCTAACGGGCTTTTGACCACCTTCAGCGCCCGCAGGTAGGTGCCTGCGAACGTATAGCCGGGAGGGTAGTGATACCGTGACATCGTACAAAGCTAATGGGAGAACACTTTTGAATGAAAGATCCGGTTTAGTAACCCGTTCACGGTCGAAATGTTTACGGAATCCGATTTGAGGCTTAACTTTCACTGTGACTCCGCAATATGACTATATCGTAATCGGTTCCGGATTTGGCGGGTCGGTGTCGGCCATGCGCCTGGCGGAGAAGGGATATTCCGTACTCGTAATTGAAAAGGGCAAGCGGTGGCGTGCCACTGATTTTCCGACGAGCAACTGGAACGTGCGCAAATACCTCTGGATGCCGCTGCTTCGATGCTTCGGTTTCCAAAAGCTTTCGTTTTTCCGTGAAGTGTTCGTCATCTCCGGCGTCGGCGTGGGCGGAGGATCGCTGGTGTATGCCAATACCCATATGATGCCCAAGGACAGCTTTTATCAAAACCCCGTATGGAGTCATTTCAAGGATTGGAAGTCGGTACTGGCACCGTACTACGAGCGCGCGAAATTCATGCTGGGCAGCACCCGGTATGACCGGGAGCATGACGAAGACCGGGTGCTGAAAGAAGTGGCAGAAGAAATGGGCCGGGGAAGTTCATATGGCCGCGTCGACTATGTCGGGGTTTACCTGGGCGATACCACGAAGGAGGTTGATCCTTATTTCAAGGGGCTTGGCCCGAAACGACGGGGTTGCACGGAATGTGCCGGCTGCATGGTGGGATGCCGGCACGAAGCAAAGAACACGCTGGACAAAAACTACCTGTACTTTGCCGAGAACCTGTTCGGCGCCAAGGTGCAGCCGGAGACAAGCGTAACAAGAATTGAGTCTACCGGACAGGGCTATCGCGTGGTGACTGAGTCGAGCACTTCCTGGTGGCGTAAGAAAAAAGAGGTGTTTGAAAGCCGGGGCCTTGTCGTTAGTGGGGGCGTTTTGGGCACGCTGGAGTTGCTGTTGCGACAAAAGTACGTAGAGAAGACTTTGCCGGCGTTGTCTGACCGGTTGGGAGAGAACCTGCTGACGAACTCCGAGATGCTCTCCGGCGTGGTGGCGGCCGACCGGAAACTCAATCATGGGATTGCCATCAGCTCCATTTTCAACGCTGATGATAATACGCAGATCGAATTGTGCAAGTTTCCGAATGGTTCCGGCGCCATGACCCGACTGGCAGTGATGGCCGCCGGCCCCGGATCTCCGCCCGTTCGAACCTTGAAAATGATTGGCAACATGATCACGCAGCCCTGGAATTTTCTTCGATCCCTGTTCAGTCCT
>JAYRXB010000434.1:0-3614 GCA_041917735.1 Cyclobacteriaceae bacterium | reverse complement strand
TTCAGGCTACGGTGAGTACTGGGAGTATGATGCCATTGCCGATGATTGGTTTGCGGACCCCACCCAGGATGTGGATGGTGTTAATGATGCCAAGACATCCATTACAGGTGGGATCTTTATCGGGCCTGGCATTGAAATTAACCCGGCGAAGCCTGTTTCCTTTTTTGTCCAGGCTGCGTTTGGTTACACCTTCGCCCTGGATCTGGTCAGCACAAAGTCGTATACCAATGACCTTAATTCATGGAATGAACCGAATTTTCCCTTGGCAAGTGTTGGCTTCCCGTCCATCAACTTTGCCGCGGGAATCTCGTTTAACATAGACTAAAGCTTATTTCCATATGAAAGGCAGCGTCCTGGTTGCAGGTATCCTGATGCTGACCCTGCCCGCCATGGGGCAGTTCAAGCTCTATGAGCAGGGCATTGATGCCTACCAGCAAAAGGATTATGCAAAAGCCATAGATCTCTTCACAGAGTATATCGACAAGCCAGCGCGTGACAAGGCGCTGGATGTGGATGTTCGCTACTACCTGGCGCTTTCCTATTTTAAGACCAATTCGCACACCAGTGCCGTGCGTGAATTTGATGAAGCCCTGCAATTGCAGCACAAGAATGCCGGAAACATTCACTGGTTTATGGCGAAGTCGTATTCGGAGCTAAAGGCGTATCCCGACGCCCTGAATTCATATGGCAAAGCCATCCAGTTGATATCTGAAAAACCGAACCAGGCCAAACTCTACTATGAACGCGGCATGGTCTATGAAAAGATGGGAAACCGGGCACTCGCGCAGGAAGACATTCAAAATGCCCTTGCCGCCGACCCGACCAATGTTGAGGCCCGGAAAGCCAGCAAGGACCTGGGTGCTGTCCCCCCGGCAACAACCCAGGTAGCTCAGAATCAGCCCAAGCAGGAGACAAAACCAGCGGAGACCCGCAGTACTGAGACCAAGCCCGATACCTCCCCGGGCAAGGATAAGCAAAAGCCGTCTGCACCGCTGATCGTGGCACCGGCTGTGACGGCTGCTACCGCCGTGGTGCCTACGCTGGCCGATCAATACAAGGAGGAGAAGCGGTATGCACTTGTCATTGGAAATTCTGACTACAAGTTTGTTTCGCCGCTCCGCAATGCCATGAACGACGCCAACGATATGGCCGAAGAATTGAAGAAGTCAAACTTCGAGGTGATCAAGGTGATCAACGGTGACTACAACCAGATGCGTGACGCATTTCGGAAATTTCATGAAAAGCTCGCAACCGGGCCGAAGGACCAGACCGTTGGATTGTTTTACTATGCCGGTCATGGCATTCAAAACCAGGGAGAAAACTACCTGGTTCCCGTCGAAGCCAACGTCCAGTATGAAGATGACATTCCAAGAACCTGCATGCCGGTGCAGCGCATCGTGATGGCCAACATGGAGCGATCCAATTCGCGGATCAACATCCTCATCCTGGATGCCTGTCGCAATAATCCATTTCCTTCCGGTTATCGTTCGGCAGAATCAGGATTGGCAGAGATTCGACGCGCCAAGGGTTCCTTTATTGCATATGCAACGGCGCCGGGTTCTGTGGCTTCCGACGGATCGGGCAGAAATGGACTCTATACTCAGGAACTTCTGAATGCGATGCGCAAACCCGGACTCACCATCGAACAGGTGTTCAAGGAAGTTCGCAAGAATGTGCTCCAGTTGTCCGGCGAACGCCAGTATACCTGGGATAGCTCAAACATCATTGGAGATTTCTACTTCAAGTTCTAGCACGTAACCGAAGCACTTGGAGTTCCCCATGCGGCCCTAACGACGGCCTTTTCCGGCACAGACAGCCAACATTTCCAGGACGGTCAGTGCGGCTTCTTCTCCCTTGTTGCCCAGTTTTCCACCGGCCCGGTCTTCAGCCTGTTTCTTGTTGAGTGTGGTGAGCACACCAAAGGCTACTGGTTTTCCGGAAGACAGGTTTACCTTCATCAACCCATGGGCCACGGCCTGGCAGATGTAGTCAAAATGCGGCGTGTCGCCCTGAATTACACAGCCGATCGCCACAACACCGTCAATCCCTTTTTGTTCGGTCAGCCACTTGGCTGCCAGCGGCAACTCAAAACTGCCAGGTACCCGGTAGAGCACAATGTTCCGCTTGCGAATACCCGCTGCCAGTAACGTGGATTGGGCACCGGCTAACAACGCGTCCGTGATTTCACTGTTCCAGGCCGAAACAGCGATGCCGATTTTCTTCCTGGCAAACTTCGGGTTGCGTTTACCAGCGTAGGATGTAAGTGTTCCTGCCATGCGTCAATAATGAGGTAAAAGTAAGAAACAAAAAAAGGACAGCTTGCGCCATCCTTTCAAATTTGGTTTGCTGCGAATCAGGAATTCGTCTCCAGGCGCGCTTTGAATTTTCGGGCGTTCTGGTAGTCCGTGCTTTCCCAATACTCGTCAATAACACGTTGGTAAGCCTTGATCGCCTTGTCTTTTTGATTCGCCTTTTCAAAAGCCAGCCCGGCCTTCATCAGGTAGGTAGGCGTAAAGAACTTGTTGGGCTTGTGGTTTGCAGCCTTGTCGTAGTAGGAAGCAGCTTCTTCGTATTTCTTTTGCTCCATGTACGCGTCTCCAATCAGGCTGTAGGCACGTGCCTGCACCAGCTGATCGTCTGCCTTGAAATCATCCAGGTAAACAATAGCCAGCGGAAATTTCCCCTGTTTCAGGCAGATCGCACCGGCATAAAAGTTGGCAAGATTTCCGGCCGGCGTCATGCTATAGTCTTCAACAATCTGCTTGAAGCCGAGGTTGTTGCCATCGCCCTCAAGCGCAAGGTTGAGGCTGTCTGCTTCGAAATACCGCACGGCCTGGAACATCTCCCGCTGCGCCAGCTCGTCCTGGCTGTCGACATAATACCGCCAGCCGAAGTAGCCTCCGACAACAAGGACCAGGGCGCCCAATACGCCAAATACAATCTTGGGATTATGCTCGATCCACTGCTCAATGCCGGTCACTTTCTCGGCAATTACTTCCGGATTCTCGAGAACGTCTTTGTTTTCTTCGTTTTTAGCCATGATTCTTAAAAAAATAGCCCTTCCCCTGTATTCCCTGGGCACTTAACCAGAAGGTCAGAAGGGCTGCAAAACTATACATTCGGGCCCATTTAACAAATGGTCGATGGTCCATAGCCGATAGTCCATGGCGGTAACTCTACCATTGACCATCGACCATGGTCTATGGACTACTCAGTCAATGGCGAAGGGATAATCCTGCTGGACGTAGATGTCCTTCATGGCCTCTTTGGGATCCGGGAAGTTGGACTCTTCCGCGAATTTCACACTGTCTTCCACCTGGGCATTGACTTTCTCTACGATGGCGTCCAATTCCTTTTCGGTGGCGAACTTCTTCTCCAGGATGGTGGTACGGACCACCTCGATCGGGTCGCGCTTCTTGTATTCGTCCACCTCTTCTTTGGTCCGGTACTTTTGCGGGTCGGACATGGAGTGACCTTTGTACCGGTAGGTGTTGATTTCGAGCAGGGTAGGGCCGTCACCTTTGCGGGCACGTTTGGCGGCCTTTTCAATGGCCATGTGCACGGCTTCACAGCTCATTCCGTCAACGGCCTCTGAAGGCATTTCGTAGGAAAGA
>JAYRXB010000433.1:0-8527 GCA_041917735.1 Cyclobacteriaceae bacterium | reverse complement strand
GGAATCCCCATCCTGGAAGCCTTTCATCGCGGGAAGCCTGTATTCTGTTCGCGCGCAGGAAGCTTGCCGGAAGTGGGAGGTGATCATGCCATCTACTGGGACAATTTTACCCCGGAACACATGGCCCAGCGGGTGAAATCCGGGCTTGCTGAAGATAAGCCTGAGTTTTCGATGGCCAGGAAGTTGTATGCAGCGCGATTCACCTGGGCATCCGTGGCGGAAGACTATTTGAAAATATACCGAAGTTTGCTGCCAGCAGTTTGAGCCTGAGGTGTTATGCGCGTTTGCGGCTTTACCATTATTCGAAACGCTGTTAAACTGGACTACCCGGTGGTGGAGGCCATACGATCCATCCTGCCCATTTGCGATGAGGTGGTGGTGGCCGTGGGCCAATCCGACGACAATACCCTGGGCCTTATTCGAAATATTGATCAGCAGAAAATTCGAATCGTTGAAACCGTGTGGGATGATACCAAACGGGAAGGTGGCCATGTCCTGGCACTTGAGACGGATAAAGCATTTGCCGCCATACCGCCGGACGCCGACTGGTGCTTTTACATCCAGGCGGATGAGGTGTTGCCGGAGCAGTACCTGGTGGAGGTTCGGGAAGCCATGGCGCGACACTTGGATGATCGACGCGTTGAGGGCCTACTGTTCAACTACCGGCATTTTTATGGTTCATACGACTACGTCGGCACCTCCTGGAAGTGGTATCGCCGCGAGATTCGGATCGTCCGAAACGACAAAGCCATTTTCTCTTACCGGGACGCGCAAGGTTTTCGTAAACGTCCCAACCAGAAGCTGAGGGTCAAACTTGTCAATGCAGAGATCTATCACTATGGCTGGGTGCGCGAACCCAAAGCGATGCGACGCAAGCAATTGGCGTTTAGCCAACTCTATCACGATGATCAGTGGCTGGAGGCAAATGTTCCCAAAGAGGAAGAGTTTGACTATAGCCAAATTGATTCATTGGCGCGTTTCACGGGAAAGCATCCCGCGGTGATGGAAGAACGAATCCGGAGGCTGAACTGGAAATTTGATCACGACCTGTCAATGAATCGACTGTCCCTGCGCGAAAAACTCAAGCGGATAGCCAGCCTGCTGCTCCTGGGATACCGGGTAGGCGAGTACAAGAACTATAAACTCCTCCGATAGCCTTTCATCCTCTTCGCTTTTGGCTATTTTTGACGCCATGGAGGAAGGCGTGCGCCAGGTTTATTCGGATTCGGAGAAGCAGGAGATCTTCGAGCGGGAATTCCTTCCCCACATCAATGCCATGTACAATTTTGGCTACCGGCTTACGCTGGAGCGCGACGATGCCAAGGATCTTGTACAGGACACCTATTTCAAGGCTTATCGCTTCATAGAATCATTCCAAAGAGGAACCAACGCAAAGGCGTGGCTGTTTCGCATCCTGAAGAACAGTTTCATCAACGACTACCGGAAGAAGACCAAGGAGCCATCCAAAGTTGACTACCAGGAGGTAGAAACGTACTACAACTCGGATGATGTCCATCGGCAGATTACACCCGACTTGCGGGTCGATTCGCTGAAGGACATGATCGGGGATGAGATTTCAAATGCACTGAACTCCCTGGATGTGGATTTCCGGACGGTGATTATCCTGTGCGATCTGGAAGGGTTTAAGTATGAGGAAATGGCAAAGATTCTTGATATCCCCATCGGCACGGTCCGCAGTCGGTTGCACCGCGCACGACAACTGTTAAAAGAGAAACTCAGCGAATACGCTAAATCCATGGGTTACAAAAACACCTGAGCGATGAATGAGCCAACCAACCCTTTTGTCTCCCCGTCCGGCAAGCGCGCCACCTGCATGGAGATGCTCCAACTCTACCTCGACGGTGAAGTCACCGTCGAACAACGGGAGTATTTTCTGACCCACATGGACCATTGCATGCCGTGCTTCAAGACCTACCAGGTGGATATAGCCATTAAGCAATTGTTGAAGGACCGGTGCTGTGGTGACGGCGCTCCCGGCGAACTTGTTGCGCAGATAAAATCGCAAATCATTCAAAAGAACCCCTGATGGCAGGAAAGGCTTTGATTTTTTCTGCACCGTCAGGATCGGGCAAGACTACCCTGGTTCATCACCTGCTGTCGCACAACCCCACGCTGGGGTTTTCAATTTCGGCGAGTACCCGTGACAAGCGCGGGCGTACCGAGAAAGATGGCAAGGACTACTACTTCCTGACCCCCGAGGAATTCAAGAAACGGATCGATAACCAGGAGTTTATAGAATGGGAGGAGGTCTATGCCGGGAATTTCTATGGAACGCTGAAATCAGAAATTGAACGAATCTGGAAGGAGGGGAAAGACGTGATTTTTGACGTGGATGTGAAGGGCGGCATTAACCTGAAGAAGTACTTCGGCGAAAATGCCCTGGCCATTTTTGTAAAGGTGCCGTCTCTGCAGGTGTTGGAGGAGCGGCTGCGGAAGCGAAGCACCGAATCCGATGCCAGTTTGTCACAGCGCCTATTCAAGGCAAAGTTTGAGTGGGAGTTTCAGGACAAGTTTGATGTAGTCCTGGTCAACGAAGACCTTGAAAAGTCTTGTGCGGAAGCACAGCGATTGTACGACGCATTCAGAATGAAATAGAATCCCGATTGGAAGCCCCCCGCCAGAAAATAGGACTCTTCTTCGGTTCATTCAATCCGATTCATACCGGCCACCTGATTATTGCCAACATCATGGCGGAGAATACCGACCTGCAAAAAGTGTGGTTTGTTGTGTCTCCACAGAACCCCTTCAAGCCATCCAGGTCACTGTTGCATGAGTTCGACCGATACGATATGGTCAAGGCAGCAATAGCGGACAACTACAAACTTGAGGTATCGGACGTGGAGTTTCGCATGACAAAGCCGAGCTACACCATCGATACATTGGCTGCCCTGTCAGAAAAGTACCCAACCAAACAGTTTGTCGTGATCCTGGGGCAGGATAACCTGCAGAACTTCGAACACTGGAAGAATCACCAGCAGATTCTTGAGCACTATGAGCTCTATATTTATCCACGCCCGGGTGTAACAGATTCGCCCCTTCTTCGTCATGGTCATGTGCGATTGGTGCCAGCCCCCATGCTTGACATCTCGGCCACGTACATCCGGCAGTGTATCCTGGAGGGTAAGTCGGTCCGATACCTTGTGCCCGAACCGGTGGAAGCCCTGATTCGGTCAAGAAATTTTTACCGGTAATTTTGCTGATCTGGCAACCCCCATGATTCAGTTTCCGTCTTGGAGAGCACTGAGAGGTATTGGTATTCTGGCCGTCTGGTTATTGGTATCCGCCGCTGCGCTGGGTGGCGGCATCCGGGGAACTATCAAGGGCGATGATGGCAACCCGTTGGCCTTCGCCACGATCTACGTACGCCAAACGGAGTCGGGCTCGGTAAGCGACCCGGAAGGCAAATACGAAATTACCCTCCCGCCGGGCCGGTATGACTTTGTGTTCCATTTCCTGGGGTACGAGACATTTAGCCGAACGCTCGAAATTGGCTCAGAGTATATCTCCCTTGATGTTACGCTGAAGGCGCAAATCATACAATTGCAGGCAGTGACCGTGAAAGCGGGAAAGGAGGACCCCGCCTATACCATCATGCGCAAGGCCATTGCAAAGGCCAAATACCATACGCAACAGATCGACAAGTATACCGCCAAAGTCTACATCAAGGGCAAGGGACAGTTGAAGGACTACCCCTGGTTGGCGAAGAAAGCGCTGGAGAAGGAGGGAATCACCAAAGACCGTGTCTTTATCCAGGAATCCGTTAGCGAAATCACCTATACGAGACCCAACAAATTTGATGAGAAGGTTATTGCTGTGTATACCAACGGCAACAGCCGCAACACATCACCCAATGCCTATGTCTTTGGTAGCTTGTATGAGCCGGAGATTGCGGAGACGGTATCCCCGCTTTCACCCAAGGCATTTTCCTATTATCGTTTCACGTACGAAGGAACATTCAAGGATCGCAGTTACGACATCAGTAAAATCAAAGTCACACCACGTTCCAGGGGTGATAATGTTTTCGATGGGACAATTTACATTGTTGAAGACTGGTGGAGTATCCACAGTACAGACTTGAATGTCACCAAGCTGGGAATCAAGTTTCATGTAAAGCAGATTTATAACCCCATTGAGGACAAGGCCTGGCTTCCCGTTTCACAACAGTTTGAAGTGGGTGGAAAGATTTTCGGGTTCGAGTTCGTGGCGGAGTACCTGGCCACCGTCAAGGATTACAAGATTACCCTGAACCCGGCGCTCCCCCTGGAGATGACGGTTATTGACGAAACCGTGCAGAAGGAGCAGGCCAAGGAAGTGCAGAAGAAGTACAGCAAAAAGGGACAGCAACTGCAGGAGCGACTCTCCGAAGGCAAGGAGGTAACGCGCAAAGAATTGAACCAGATGGTTCGTGAATACGAGAAGACGGAGCGAAAGGAATTGAAGGAGCCCGAGGTCATTGAAGAAACTACGTATAAAGTTGATTCCATGGCCTACAAGAAGGACTCGCTTTTCTGGGCGGAGATGCGACCCGTCCAGCTGACCAAGGAAGAAGTGCGTGGCTACAAGGTCAACGACAGCATCTCCGAAGTACAGCGACGGAGGGACGAAGGCGATTCCCTGAAGCCCTCGAAGAGCAAGGGTTTTCAGCCGTGGGACTTGCTCACCGGCGACACGTATCGATTGGGTCAGAAGACAGATTTCCAGATACATTTCCCGAATGGAGGCTTTAACACGGTCGAGGGCTGGAATCTGATCTATAAGATGAGTTTCTACAAGCGCTGGGTTAAACGGGATACGGCCAACCCGGACGCGCGGCCACGGACTTCACGACTGGAAGTAACGCCCATACTTCGGTATGCGTTCTCCCGGGAGAAGCTGACCGGGATACTCCGGATCGATTTCCGTCGGCAGGGTCACCGGTTTACCCTGGAGGGCGGAAGATATGTGCATCAATACAACGCAGATGAACCCATTCATCACATTATAAACTCCTTTACGTCGCTGTTCCTGGAAGACAACCTCATGAAGTTGTACGAACGGAATTACATTGACTTCAAGTGGCGCGATCGGATTAGCCAGTACTTTACCGCATACACGCAATGGACCTGGTCACGACGTTCCGAACTAGCCAACACGAGTGACATTACGTGGATCGACTATAAAGAGAAGCAGTATACGCCCAATGCACCGGTCAGCAGGGAATTGCCCAATACCAGCTTCCAGACACACAATGCCTTCGTGGGCCTGATCGGCGTGGAGGCCAGACCCTGGCAGAAGTTTCGCGTCCGGAACGGGAACCGTCAACGGGTCAACAACTCTTCCCCGGTCCTTATGGCTGAATTCCGCAGGGGTTTTGGAGCGTTGGAGAGCGACGTATCGTTTGAGATGTTGGAACTTGGTGTCCGGCATCAGTTGAAATTTGGAATACGGGGCACGCTCGATTTGCTCGTCAAAGGAGGAACGTTCTTCAGCGGTCGGCGCATGTACTTCATGGATTACAAGCACTTCCTGGGTAACCTGACACCCTTTGTTACAACCGACCCGGTAGGAAGCTACCGGTTGCTGGATTACTACGCCTTCAGTACACACGACAAGTACGCCACGGTGAATGCGCATTACCACCTTCGCAAGTTTCTGTTGACACGCATTCCGTATGTGCGGCTTGCGGGAATCACGGAGAACCTGTTTGTTAACTACCTGGCAACCCCCACGTCCAACAATTATGTTGAATTGGGCTATGGCCTGGAAGGCATTCTACGGCTGTTCCGGCTCGAGTTTGCCGGGTCCTTCCAACAGGGTAATTACGTGGCTACCGGCTTCCGGATCGGCATCTCTTCCAGCCTCGTCAACGCGTTTGACGACTGATCGTACGGGATCAAGTCTGATTATTTGCGAACTTTGCTGTCACCACCATGCAGCTTTCGCTACCCGACTTTTTACGACTTCGCAATTCTTTGCCTTTGATCGATGTGCGTTCGGAGGGTGAGTTCGAGGCTGGACATATTCGAAATGCCTGCAACATTCCGCTGTTGAATAATTCGGAGCGGGTGATAGTCGGAACCACGTACAAGCAAAAGGGTCAACGTGAAGCCATTCACGAGGGATTTCGGTTAGTGGGCCCCCGGCTTGCAGCAATGATGGAGGAGGCAGAGCGCGTAGCGCCCAACCGGGAGGTGATCGTGCATTGTTGGCGTGGTGGAATGCGCTCGTCCAATTTTGCACAGTTTGTTGGGATGGCCGGGATTGCTTCACACGTACTTACCGGGGGCTACAAGGTGTATCGCCAGGCCGCCCTGGACATGTTTCGCGAAAGGTTGAACCTGATTTCGCTCACGGGATGTACCGGTAGCGGCAAGAGCGATGTGCTGCGGGAGTTAGCCCGACACGGGGAACAAGTAGTGGACCTGGAACGGCTGGCCAATCACAAGGGATCTGCATTTGGCCACCTCTTTCAACCACCACAGCCCACCACCGAACAATTTCAGAATGACCTTTTTGAGCAGCTCCTTTCGTTTAATCGAGGCCGAAGGATTTGGGTGGAGGATGAGTCAATTGCCATCGGCAAGATCTTTCTCCCTCCGGATTTTTGGTCACAACTCCACAACAGTCCATTGATCCGGATGGAGGTGCCCAAAACTGTTCGGATCAGCCGGTTGGTGGACGAATACGGAGATTCCGACCGGGATGAATTTCTCTCGATTATGGCGCGCATCTCCAAGAAGCTGGGAGGCCAGCACTTTATAGCAGCACGGGAAAGGCTTCTGGAGAATGATATGCATACCGTCATGGATATCTTGCTTACCTATTACGACAAAGCCTACCTGCGAAGCATGGAGAAGCGAAGCGTCCAACTAAAATGTGCACTACCCTGGGATGGTAAGGACATATCCTCCTACGCCAGGACCCTGATTCAACAAGCATGAATGAAATCCGACTAACCCAGTTCTCACACGGCGCTGGCTGTGGCTGTAAAATCGCTCCAAGCGTATTGGAGGCCATTCTTCGTACTACATCGGCACCCGAGAAAAATCCGCGGCTTCTGGTTGGAAATGAAACCAAGGACGACGCGGCTGTTTATGACCTCGATGGCGACCATTGCATCATCAGTACCACCGATTTCTTTATGCCGATCGTGGACGATGCCGCTGATTTTGGTCGCATCGCCAGTGTGAATGCCATAAGCGATGTGTATGCCATGGGCGGGAAGCCGCTTATGGCGGTCGCCATTCTGGGTTGGCCAATCAACAAACTTCCCGCTGAGGTGGCCCAGAAAGTCCTTGAGGGTAGCCGATCCGTTTGCACCGAAGCGGGCATCCCGCTGGCGGGCGGACACAGCATCGACAGTCCGGAGCCGCTATTTGGATTGGCGGTTACCGGGGTAGTGCGGAAGAGCCACATCAAGCGAAACGATACAGCCCGGTCGGGCGATTGGCTTTACCTCACCAAGGCACTGGGTGTCGGGATCATCACGACGGCTCAAAAGAGGGGAGTCGCCGCAGCCGCAGACCTGCGCGAGGCTGTCGGGCTAATGACGCAATTGAATAGGATAGGCGCTGAACTGGGTACACTTCCGGGGGTAACCGCAATGACCGACATTACAGGATTTGGGCTTCTGGGTCACCTCATTGAAGTCTGCGAGGGGAGCGGAGTTTCCTCCGAGATCAACTATGCAGACATCCCGTTGTTGAGCGGCCTTCGAACCTATACCGGGCAAATGATCTACCCGGATAACACCATGCGCAACTGGAGCAGTTATCAGGCAAAGGTTGAAGGGATTGGCTCTGAATCGTTACTCACCCTGTGCGATCCGCAGACGTCAGGCGGGCTATTGGTTTGCGTGGATGGTTCCGCCAGGGATGGCCTTGAGGATCTGTTTCGGAGGAATGAAATTCCTATCCATGGCATAGGCAGGATGATCCACCGGGCTGAGAAATCGGTCTACATCAAGGGCGGCTGAGAATCACCGAGCCTCCGGGATGACAAACCACATGATGCCATAGATCATGCAGACCGGCACAACCGCGGTTACCAGGCAGATCAGCACAATGCCTACCCTTACCAGGGAGGGATCAAGTTTGAAATAGTCGGCGATTCCGCCGCACACGCCGGCAATCATGCGATCCGTAGTAGAGCGGGTAAGTCGTTTTTCCATATCAAAGATCGGTTCGTGAAGTTCCTTGAATTTCCAGAATGAGATCGGCACCGTAGCACATCGAAGGTGTCTGGTAGCCGACCTTCAGGTTCCCGGCCAACATCTTTTCGGCAATGAGGACGGCAGTTTGGGCGGTGAGGGTGTATCCACTGTTGGTCACCAGTCGGCTTATCCGGGTTTGCCCGCTCGCATCCCAAGCCTTTCCCCAGAGAAAACTCTTGCCCCGCTCACGTTTTTCAGTATTTGGCCCGGGCGACCGCCGGTCGATTTGCTTCATCATGTACCGTTGAACCGCCGGAAGGCGCAGCAACCAGCCCAGGTAGTTGCTCATGCGGGCATTGCGAATCATGCTGTCCG